>JAQTVG010000045.1 GCA_028706895.1 Candidatus Omnitrophota bacterium | reverse complement strand
AACTATATTAAATGATTTGCCGCTGGATTTGAAAAAGGCGGTTTCAGTAGTATGCGGCTCGCCCATAATGATGAAATTCGTAACTCTGAAATTGTTAGATTTGGGATTTGCGCCGCAAGATATATACTTGTCTATGGAAAAGAGCATGTCCTGCGGCCTCGGTAAATGCGGCCACTGCCGCATAGGCAGTTATTACATCTGTAAGGACGGCCCGGTATTTACGTATGAACAATTAAAAGATTTACACGATATCTGGGATTAGGAATACGATGAAACGGTTATATGTAGATTTAGAGGTTTGCAGCAAGTGCCAGGAGTGCAAGGTCTGTTGCGATTATTTTTATCATCCGCAGAATAACGGCGTATCTTCGCTTCGTGAATACGCCACTTTTGCCACAATCTGCCGGCACTGCGAAGAGGCGCCTTGTGTAAATTCCTGTTATAATAATGCGCTTGAGCGCGCGCCAGACGGGCATATTAAGCGCTACAAAATGCGCTGCACAAGCTGCAAGTCCTGTTCTGTAGCGTGCCCCTTTGGGATAATCTTTCAGGATTTTATCCCTTATTTGGATTCCAGGTGCGATTATTGTATAGGCACTTCCGGCAAGCTGCCTAAATGCGTAACCACATGCCCTGAGAAAGCATTGGAGATTAAAGAGATAGAAGAGGACATAGAAAATAATATTTATTTTGTCGGCGAACACCTTGCAGTGCATACGCGTAAATGGTCCAGAGAAGATGTGCAACCCAAAAGAAAATGATGATTTTATTTAGTTATCTGATATTCCCGGGGTTTTTGTTTAGCGCCTGTGTAGGGTTAATTGCAGGCTGGATTGACAGAAAAGTTACCGCCCGCATACAATGGCGCGTGGGCCCGCCGTGGTATCAGAACTTCGTAGATATCGTCAAATTGCTGGGTAAGGAAACAGTTATACCCCGGGGAGCCGCTAAATTAACTTTTCTATTCTCTCCATTTTTAGGGTTGTTGAGCGCAGCTTTGGTAGCGACCATTTTAGGCGTTACCGTGCGCTTGCCTTTAACAAGTTTTGCGGGCGATTTAATCGTTGTCGTATATCTTTTAATTATTCCTGCCATATCAGTAATAATCGGGGCATCCAGTTCCCGTAATCCGCTGGCCTCTATAGGCGCATCAAGAGAAATGAAGCTGGTTTTAGGGTATGAGCTCCCGTTTATATTATCCATAATCGCCGTAATAATCAAATCATCAGGCGGTATACAACTCGGTTCAATTTTAAATCATCAGATAAATTTCGGCTCAAATTTAGTATCCTGGTCAGGGGCATTGGCATTTATCGCGGCCATATTCTGCATGCAGGCGAAATTATGTTTTGTGCCGTTTGATATGTCTGAGGCAGAACAGGAAATAATGGCGGGCGCGCTTATTGAATATTCGGGCTCGGCATTAGCCATGTTTAAATTAACAAAAGCAATACTGCTTTACACGATACCATTATTATTGGTAATTTTATTCTGGGGGAGCAATTTGGCTCCGCTGGCGTTAATCGGTAAATATATCGCGTTGTTAGTAGTAGTCATATTAATTAAAAACACTAATCCCCGTTTACGCATTGACCAGGCATTGAGATTTTTCTGGGGGCCGGTTACGGCCTTGGCTGTCATTGCGGTTATCCTGGCGATAATAGGGTATTAAAATGGACCTTAAATTAAAGGCGCTGACTAAGTCAATCTGGGTATTCCACGCAGCGACATCTCCCTGCAACAATTGCGATATTGAGACGCTGGACCTTCTTACGCCCAGGCACGATATTGAGAGGTTGGGGATAGTTTTAGTGGGCAGCGTGCGCCATGCCGATGCGCTTCTGGTAACGGGGGTGCCTAACTATAAAACTAAGGAAAGGCTGAAGAAGCTTTATTCCCAGGCGCCTAAGCCCTGCCTTGTCGTTGCAATAGGCGGTTGTGCTTGCGGGAGGATAATATTCCAGGAGTCTTATAATTCTCCTTGCGCAGTAGATGAGATAATTCCTGTGGATGTATATATCCCGGGCTGCCCTCCTAAGCCGGAAGCAATTACTGCGGGCCTGGTAAAGTTAATCAAGAAAGTAAGAGGCGAAAAATAATGTCTATAATAGACCAGATTAAAGATAAGTTGTCCGGAAAAATAACCGGGTGGCAGGAACATTCTGCAAAAAGAATATATTTCTCTATCAATCCCGCAGATATTAGAGAAGTAGCCGGGTTTTTATTTAATGATTTGGGTTTGAGGTTTGTTATCGCTACGGGCCAGGATACGCCGCCTGGTTTAGAGGTGCTGTATCACTTTAGTTTTGATAAGGCAGGGCAAGTTATTACTGTGCGAACTTTAATAGAAGACAAGAAGAACCCGCAGATAGATTCTATCGCGCCTCTTTTTAAGGGCGCTGAATGGATTGAGAGGGAGATGTGGGAGTTGCTGGGAATTAATTTTACCGGCCATCCGAATTTAACGCGGCTGCTTCTGGCTGAAGAGTGGCCCGAAGGAAAATATCCGTTGAGGCATAATCATGAGTCATAAAGTTGTCATACCTATAGGCCCGTATCATCCTTTACAGGAAGAACCGGAATTTTTCCGGCTTTATGTAGAGGGGGAAAAAGTCGTTGATATTGATATAGTTATCGGTTATATGCACCGTGGTATTGAAGAATTGTCTGAACATAAGCACTTTGACCAGGTGGCATTTTTGGTTGAACGCATCTGCGGGATTTGCTCATCAAGCCATCCTTATGCTTTTGTCCTGGCAGCTGAAGATATATTGGGCGGAGAGGCAAACATAGTTCCGGAGAGGGCGCTCTACATACGCACAATCATTGATGAATTGCAAAGAATACACAGCCATTTATTGTGGCTGGGGTTGGCGGGCCACTTTATCGGTTATAATACCGTCTGGATGTGGGCGTGGAAATACCGCGAGCCGGTATTGGATATGTTTGAAATGATTTGCGGTAACCGTAATCATTACGGGATGAGTAAAATAGGAGGCGTGCGCCGCGACATAAGAGACGAAGATATACCCATATTAAAGAAGGCGCTGGATGATTTACTTCCGGCAGTAGATATGTTTCGTGGAGCGGTAATGGATGATCCGGTAATAAAAGCGCGCCTTGTAGGCTGCGGCACTTTAACTAAAGAACAGGCGATTGACTGGTGCACTGTCGGGCCTACGGCAAGGGCCTCGGGAATAAACATAGATGTGCGCAGGGACGAGCCCTACGGCGCATACGATAGAGTTGATTGGAATGTGATTGTAGAAAAAAATGGCGATGTATTTGCCAAAACAACAGTCCGGATTCTGGAGTTGTACGAATCAATAAGCATTATACGCCAATGTTTGAATAAGATGCCTAAAGGCGAAATAGACGCCGATATAAAAGATATCCCGCCCGGAGAAGGCATAGGTAGGGTTGAGGCGCCTAGGGGAGAGTGTTTTCATTATGTAAAAAGCGACGGCACTAACCGGCCGGTCAGGCATAAGATCCGCGCTCCCAGCTATATGAATGTAGCTTCTGATAAGGTAGCGGCAGTGGGCGGCACTATCTCTGATGCAGCTCTTACCTTGGCGGCGGTTGACCCATGTTATTGCTGCACTGAAAGGCTGATAGTCCTGGATAAGGCCACCGATAAAAAGATTATGGACGGATGGGACCTGATAAAGCTTTCTCAGGAAAAAACTGCGAAGTTAAAAAAACCATAAGTTAAAGGCGAGGGGACATATGGATAATTTATCTTCTGTAAAAGAACAGCTTAACCAGATGGGGCATCTTGCGCTTTCTATGCTTAAGGATACATTCGCCGGATTTATGGAACACGACCGGGATATACTCGCCGTGGTTTTGAAAAATGAACAGAAGCTTAATGATACGGAGAAATCCATTGCTACCTATTTTGCGGGAATATCTAAAACGGATGTAAACACCCAGGACAAAAAGAATATTATGCGTATCGCAAATATAGCCCTGGATTTAGAGCAGATAGGGGATTATATCAAGGATATGGTAGAGCGTATTGAAATTAAAATTGAAGAGAAGCTTCTTTTTGACGATGACGCCGTCAATGAATACAAGCATTTATACAGCGCGGTAGAGGCTGAACTGGATGATGTGGTAAAGGCGCTGGATAGCGGCGACAAAAATTTTGCCAAGCGCATTTTAGGCGATGAAAGGCATGTGGACAGGCTCGCGAAGAAATACAGGGATTCGCATACTAAAAGGTTATTTTTGGGGGTATGTGAACCCCGCTCGTGCAACATGTTCCTGAACTTGCTGGATTTTACAGCTCAAATTTCGCATCATACAAAAGCGGTTGCAAAGAGCCTCTTACTGATAAAATGATGAACCATTTCTATCCTTTATTCAAAATAGACGCCCTGAATGGCTTTGTAGCGTTAGCCATCATTTTGTTTTCTGTCTTGACTGTAGTTTATTCTTCCGGATTTATGAGCCAAAGGCGCGGGCTTATAAAGTATTATGTTTGTATCGTCCTGACTGCCATTGCCTCAATAGGAGCTGTTTTATCTAATAATTTCATTTTTCTTCTGGTATTTTGGGGATTTTTAGGATTTACCCTTTATCTTCTTGTAAATATGGGCGAGAACGCCGCTATGATAGCCAAGAAGAGCTTTATTATTGTAGGCGGGTCTGATGCGCTTATGATTTTAGGCATAGGCATAATTTATTATTTGACCGGTACTATGCAGATGGATAACGTACGGCTGGGATTCACCAGCGGCCTTACATACCTGGCATATTTATGTATTGCTATAGGTTCTTTTGCCAAGGCAGGCGCTATGCCATTTCATTCCTGGATTCCTGAATGCGCAGAAAAGGCGCCCCTTCCGGTCGCGGCATACCTGTTGGCGTCACTTGATAAATTGCTGGGAATCTACCTGTTGGCAAGGGCCTCCCTGAATTTATTTATAATGAATGATGGTTTAAATATATTCTTAATGCTTATCGGTGCTTTTACTATTGTTGCCGCGGCAATGATGGCGCTGGTCCAGGGTAACGTGAAGAAGCTTCTGGGATATTCTACGGTTTCTCAGGTCGGGTATATGGTTTTAGGCATAGGTACCGGCAATCCGGTTGGTATTGCCGGAGGGATATTTCATATGTTTAACCATGCTACATATAAATCTTGCCAATTTTTTGCCAGCGGCAATGTTGAATACCGTACCAGGACAAGCCAGTTAAATGAACTGGGCGGCCTTGCTAAAGCCATGCCGCTTACCTATATATCGGCGCTTATAGCCAGCCTTTCTATATCTGGAGTGCCGCCTTTTAATGGCTTTGTCTCAAAATGGATGGTCTATCAGGGCTTAATTGAACAATTACAAGTTAATAATTATGGTTTAAGGATTATTACAGTTTTATGCCTGTCTGCCGCGATGTTTGGCTCAGGGCTGACGCTTGCGGTTTTTATGAAATTTATCCACGCTACTTTCTTAGGGCAGCAATCAAACAAAATAACCGGGCAGGAAAAAACAGAGGTCTCCTGGAAGATGTGGTTGCCCTGCCTGGTACTGGCTGTTATCTGTGTGGTATTCGGAGTGTTTGCTTATCAGGTCCCTCTTAAATACATTATATTCCCGGCGGTAAAAGGCGTAACTTTTATAGGGACATGGTATGCGGGGTTGTCCACTTTGCTTATTATTATAGGTTTGGTTTTAGGAATATTTATATTTAAGCTCAAAGCCATAAAGCCTGTTTTACGTGACGATGGAGTATTTGTGGGCGGCGAAACATCCGGATTAAAAGATTTACCCGTTACAGGGGCAGAATTTTATAATACCGTCGAGGACTTTGGGATTTTAAGGAGTATTTACAAGAAAGCAGAGAGTGGTATCTTTGATATTTACGAACAGGGTAAATTTATAGTTTTTGGGATAGGTAAATTTTTGCAGTATCTGCATAATGGCGTAATGTCTACTTATTTAGTATGGGTGCTTCTGGGGATGATGGGTTTGTTTTTCGTATTAGCAAGATAGGGGATATATGGAGCTGCATTTAATTCTGTTATTCATGATTCTCGCCAGCGTTTTGGCGGTTGAAGCCAGGGATTTAATCTCCAGCGTAATATCCTTAAGCGCGGTAGGCTTGGGGCTGTGCCTTGCTTTTTTAATCCTTAAAGCGCCTAACCTGGCAATCACGCAGCTGGTAGTTGAGATTTTATGCGTTGTTGTCCTTATCCGCGCCACAATAAAAAAAGATTTGCCTTTAGTGCGAGACGGCCGCTGGTTTTTTAATACCATTTCCACGGCTTTATTTGTTGTATGTTTTCTGGCGTTTGCTTCCTTTGCCTTAAAAGAGTTGCCGAATTTCGGGGAGCCGGTTATGAGGGTATCCGGCGAATATATCGCGAATAGTTTAGAAAAAACAGGATTAAAAAATATAGTTACTGCCATTGCTTTAAACTTCAGGAGTTATGACGCTTTGGGGGAAGCGGCAATTCTTTTTGCCGCCATAATCGCAGTGTTGGCAATTACAAGAAAGACCGGCAGGATTAATGAAAAATAACCAAACAGGAATGACGCTGATTGTTAAGACTATTACGCGGTTGACCGTAGGGCTTATACTCGTATATGGTATTTATATCGTGTTGCAGGGGCACATCTCGCCCGGCGGCGGTTTTGCCGGAGGAGTAATTATTACGCTTTCTTTTGTTCAATTGATGCTTGCTTTCGGCAAGGACACGGCCCTTAAGAAGGTAAATCAGGCAAAATGCATATTTTTGAGCGGGGTTGCTGCTTTTATATTCCTGATACTGGCTGTGTGCGGTTTTGTAACCGGGCATTCCCCGGGTTTTCGGGATGGGCATTCAACATTTTTTAGCGCAGGGCTTGTCCCGTTTTGCGATATTGCAATATCTGTTTTGGTGGGTTCGGGGCTGTTTGTTATATTCCTGGCATTAGTATTATTAACGCAGGAGCAGGAGTAAAATGAGTCTATATTTTCTTTGCCTGGTGTTGTTTTGCGTCGGGCTTTATTGCGTTTTAAGAAAAAGAAACATCATTAAGATAATCGTAGGCCTGGTAATTATTGAATATGCGGTAAATTTGTTTTTTATTCTGGCAGGTTATCGCGCCGGCGGCCGCGCGCCCATATTGGCCAAGGACCAGGAAGTCCTGAATATGGTTGACCCTTTATCGCAATCGGTAGTTTTAACCACGATAGTTATAGGCATGGCAGTTATGGTTGTGGCAGTAAGCCTGGCTGTTAGAATTTATGAGAAATACGGCACCTTTGATATCACAAAGATCCGGAGA
>JAQTVG010000044.1 GCA_028706895.1 Candidatus Omnitrophota bacterium | reverse complement strand
ATGGTATCTCCTTACCTATAAAGCCGGTCACCAGGAATGGAAAATTTTCTACGCCCCATGCCCATCTTCTTTTCTGCTTATACTGCATAATAACGGTCTTAATGATATTTGTGGAATAGGCCACGTCCATGGAAACGGTAATGTATAGAGGCACAACGCGGTAATCCCCGTTAAAAAAGAGAAAGGCCTTCCAATACACCACGGAATCATCGGAAATCATATTAACCGGCCAATAATCTATATCCACAAGGGTCTTGAAACTCATGCTGTGGCTGGAAAAAGTGACAAATTTTTCAAGGCGCATGCTTTCAATCAATTGGCAAAACGAAGAGCTTATTTCAACAAGCCTCGCAAAAGAAGGCGCATGCCAAATATTATTATTATAAACCGGCATAGGCTGGTAACTGGCCTGATGAGGTTTCGGCGAAGCCAAAAAGTGATACGTGAGGCACCCGAAATACTGCTTGTCAACACAAGTATCGGCATCAAAACAGGAGATGATAACGTCTTCGTCAGGAATAGACAGGCCCGCCAAAAATTCCTTTGCCTGTTTTGCCGCCCAGGTAGCATTAGCGCCTTTTGTGCGCGCTTCTCCCGGGATGCCATCGGGATGGAATGTAGAGAGGTATCCCAGAAAATCGGATTTGTATTCCGCCTCCAAAATAGAAGCGTTCTCCCTTGCCTTAGCGTTACGCTCCTCAAACGCAACCACAACAATCATCTTCTCTTTTGGATAATGGCACTGCCTTAAGGCCTCTAATGAAGGCCTTAGTATATCTAAGCTCTCTTTATATACCGGAAAAATAATCAAATGGTAAAATCTCTGCCAATCTTTATCATATAATTTCCGGCAATCCCCAAGCCAATCCCTGTTTTTCTGCTGCGACAATTTTTTATAAGCCATAAACAAAAGCGTCGTTAAGTAGGTGGTGCGGATAATCCAATAAAAATCAAAAATAATAATCAGTATGGCGCAAAGAATCGGCCGCCATATCGCAAAGCAAATCATAAGGAAAATTATGCCCCATGATAAAGTTCCGGGGATAATCTCAAGGCATCTCTTGAATCTTGGGCTTCTATTCATTTGATTTTAATTTTATAAGCTCCTGGAAAAGGAATACCCTGGGATTCAAGTCAAGCTTATAGAGGTTATCGTAAAAATTACCGTCTTCTGCCTTCTGGGTATCCAGGAAATAAAGCGTATCATTACGGATATCATAGAAAGAAGATGTATTCCTCTTATTTAAATTTACCAGTACTACCGACTCTGTCCTGGGCTGCGCCTCTAATGCTTCAATACTTTTATTGCCGACCAAAATCAGGTGATAACTATCGGAATGCCAGAATATATCAATTATTTTATCATATGGATAATCTAAAATAAATGGCGGGTCTAAATAGCGCTTGTTTTGCGGCTCCAGATACACTACGCCTACCTGGTGGGCATTAAAATACAAGAGCTTGCTTTTATCTGTTGAAAGTTTCCACTTGATGGGAGGCGATGAAAGTGCGGGGAAAAAAGCGATTTTTTCCGAATCATCTCCTGCAAAATTAGACTTGTAAATACTGTTATCTTCCGGGTCAATATAATATATTACTGAACGGTCCTCATCAACCCAAAATTCGGAGAGCCTGTCGCTGTTTACCTGCCTGATATTTGGCCTCAAAGGAAAAAGTATTATTTTTTCCAGGCGTGTAACTTTACCCGCGTCTACATTAACTTCATGAATCCATGGAAAATGTTTCTCTAATTCAAGGCGCAAGTGGTACCTGCCCGGCAGGAGCTCGGAGGCGGTTGCCGGGGTTTTTGCATTCAATAATTTTTCATTTAAATAAACGCTGGCTCCGGGCGGCTGGGTTTTAATGACTAAGAGCCCTGTTTTGGTGAATTTAAATGCGCGGCGGTCAAATTTATAACCTAAGGCAAAAGATAAGATAAAAGGCAGGCCGATTAAGAAAATAAGAACACTTAAATAAAATAAAACTGCCCTTATTCTCTGCTCATTTACCATATATTAAGGCGTACTCTTTGGGGCATCTGCTTGCGCAGGAACTGGCTCCCGGGCCAATTCTTTCTCTATGTAAGAATTTAACTCTTCTTTCAACTTTTGGATGCGCGCTGCTTCTCTGGCATCTTCTTCATTCTGCATCTTTATAATCTTTTTCCTGTATTCAGGGTTGTGTTCATATTTGTAATCTGAAACAGCCATAGCCGGAAGATAGAATATCCCCCCTATTAACTTTATCATTGTAACCAGGGGATCCACAAAAGTCATCTTAAGGGGGTCTTCAATATACCCCATCTTTTTATAATAATGCTCTACGGTATCCTTGCGCCTCTTGAACCTCTCCCTCGCCAGTTTTAACCTCGGCACGCTGTTATCTTTACCAATAGTATATTCTACAATTGCCCGGTTACCACGCAGGACTACATAACCTTTATTGTAGGGAGGCTCTCCGCGCTGAAATGTATAGGGTATACAGCCTGATAAAAATACCGCCAATACAACTAAACATAAAAACTTTCGCATACTATATACTCCCTTTTATGCCCTTATCAAAGCCAGAGTCTCGCTGCGGGTCTTCTCATTTGTCTTAAATACCCCCCTGACCGCGGAAGTAACGGTCAATGTCCCGGGTTTTTTAACGCCGCGCATAGACATGCACATATGCTCCGCTTCAATAACTACCATGCAGCCCTGAGGCTTAAGCTTAGACATGATAATTTCGGCAATCTGAGTAGTAAGGCGCTCCTGGACCTGCGGCCGTTTTGACAGTATATCTACCACCCGCGCCAATTTACTCAATCCTGTAACGCGGCCCCCCCTAGGTATATAGGCGATATGGGCCTTGCCAGAAAAAGGCAAGAGATGGTGCTCACAGACGCTATACAAGGATATTCCCTTTAAGAGTATTATCTCTTCATGTTTCTGGTCTAATAAAACTTCCAGTTCTTTCTCAGGGTCCTGCTTCATTCCCGAAAATATCTCTTCATACATTTCCGCAACGCGCTGAGGAGTATTTAAGAGGTCTTTTCTCTTGGGGTCCTCGCCTATTGCCTGCAATATCTCCCTGACTGCTCTTTCAATTTTACTTTTGTCCATCAAACCTCCGTTTACTTGCCAATGCAGAATCCTGAGAATATCTTATCTAATAAATCTTCTGAAGAGTTTTTCCCCAGAATATCGTCCAGGTTATTTAAAGCATCCTTTATATCCTGGGCAATAAACTCTGCCGACAGCTTATTATCCAAGGAATATATGCTTTGTGCAATAAGTTTTTGCGCTTTTTTTACAGCCTCTATGTGGCGCAGGTTGCTGACTATTGCCGGTTCAGAACGGTTTATCTTCCCATTATAGACCAGGTCCGCAATTGCAGCTTCAAGTGAACCTATATTATTAAGTTTTTTTGCAGATATATTGATAACCCGGCTGAATTTTGCTTTTATCAAGCCCTGCTCTATTTTCTGTTTTAAATCTATTTTGTTTATAATCGCGAGGGTGTTCTTTTTCGTTACCCTCCTCATAAGCATTACATCTTCCCTAGCGAGCCTCTTACTGCCGTCAAACAATAAAATTACTAAATCCGCTGCACTAATATGTTTTCTTGAGCGCATTATGGCCTTTTTTTCTACCAAATCCCGCGGCTCAATAATCCCTGCGGTATCTACAACCCTTATGGGGATGCCTTTTATGTCAATAACCTCTTCTATGGTATCGCGCGTTGTGCCGGCTATAGGCGTAACAATAGAACGCTCCTGTTTTAAAAGGGCGTTTAACAGCGATGATTTTCCTACATTTGGCTTGCCGCAGATGACTACATTTATACCCTCGCGGAATATCCTGCCCTGCGCTGCAGTATCCAGGATGGTTTCTAGTTGCTTATTCACAAGGTTTAATTTCTGTGAGGTTTCTTTTAAATTTATATCGCTGATTTCTTCATCGGGAAAGTCAATATTGGCTTCCAGGAGTGAAAGTATATCAAGCAGCAAATCCCTGATTTTATTTATCTGGGAAGATAACGCGCCCCGTAATTGCTCAATGCCCATCTTCAAAGCAGAATCTGTCTTGGCGCGTATGACATCCAGGACTGCTTCGGCCTGCGCCAAATCAATCCTTCCGTTTAAAAATGCGCGCTTGGTAAACTCTCCGGGCAAAGCCAGGCGGCAGCCATTCTCTAAAACTAACTCCAGGACCTTACGCAATGCTACAATTCCGCCGTGGCAATTAATTTCTACGATATCTTCTTTGGTATAAGATTTGGGGGCACGCATTACAGTCAGGATGACTTCATCAATAACTTTCCCGTCTTTAGCCGCCCAGCCATAATGCGTGGTGTAGGTTCTAAAACCAGAAGGTTTTTTTTGGCTGCGGCAGATAAAAACTTTATCCGCCACAGCTAAAGCATCCTTGCCGCTTATACGGATAATGCCAATACCTGATTCTCCTATCCCCGTCGCAATTGCCGCAATAGTATCGTTAATATCGTGTTTAATCATTTCTAAACTCACCCACTACAAATAATGAACCGCAAACAAGCGTTAAATCTCCGTACTTAGCAAGGCGAAAAACAGCTTCTTTGGCTTGCCTTACATTATCGGTTATATGCACTTTTTTACCATTAAAATATCCGGTAAGCATCGCAGGCTCTATAGCGCGGGGATTATCAGCGCATGTTACGATAACCTCATCCGCTAAATCATAAATCTCATTACATATGCCCTTTATATCCTTATCGCTTGATATGCCTAAAACAAGAATCAGCCTCTTATATTGAAAATTTTCTCTCACTGCCTCTTTTAATGCCTTCATTGAAGCAACATTCTGCGCTCCATCTAATACAATAAAAGGCTCATTAGATATGACTTCGCACCTTCCGGGCCAGAGAGTGTTGTAAAGCCCCTGCTTTATGGCATCATAACCTATACCTATATTATGGTATTTTAATGCTTCTATTGCCCCCACGGCAACCGAGGCGTTGATTAACTGGTGCTCCCCTGAAAGTTTTATCTTCAAACCGGAATATTCGCCGAGGACCCCATTTATTTTAAACTCGCCATTGCCTTTCCGGTAAGTTATATCCTTACCTACCTCGTATAATTTTGCTCCTGCCTCTATGCACTTATTTTTGATAACCGCCGCGGCTTCTTTTTCCTGCGGCGCGCTTATCAGGCTTAAGCCCTGCCCCTTTATAATACCCGCTTTCTCCGCCGCAATCTCTCCTAGCGTATTCCCTAATTTTTGCGTGTGTTCATAACTAATAGGGGTTATCGCCGCGACTAAAGGATTAACTACATTGGTAGCGTCTAATCTTCCGCCAAGCCCCGTCTCTAAAACTACGAAATCCGCATGCTGCTCTTTAAAATAAACAAACGCCAGAGAAGTATAAACTTCAAAAAAAGAAAGCGCTCCGTATTCTGAATGCTTGTTGTAATCTTCTATCGCCGGCCTTAATCTTTCTATAAGCGCGGCTACTTCATTTTCGGGAATCATACCCTCAAACTCTAAATTTGGAATTTGGGATTTGCAGTTTGGCGCCAGGATCCTTATCCTCTCCCGAAAATCCGAAAGATGCGGGGAAGTATAGAGCCCGGTTTTATACCCGGCCTGCCTTAATATATACGCGAGGAAAGCGCTCGTTGAGCCCTTGCCCTTTGTGCCTGCGATATGCAGGCACTTTAAAGTGTCTTGAGGGTTATCTATCTTTGACAGAAAATTATTTATCCGCTCTAATTTAAGGGATTCTTTATAAGGATAAACGGGGAGCTTCTCATAGTTAACAAAAGACTCCAGGTATTGGATGCTTTCCGGGTAGGTCACGATTTAATGCTTGAAGTGCCGTATTCCTGTAAAGACCATCGCGATTTTATATTTATCGCAAGCCTTGATTATTTCTGCGTCGGATATTGAACCGCCGGGCTGGATCATGGCTTTTACGCCTGCTTTGGCAGCTTCTATAACGGCATCTGCTTTCGGGAAGAATGCATCTGAAGCAAGGCAGGAATTCTTGCTCAATTTACCTGATTTAATTTTGGCGATTTTTACTGAATCAACCCTGGACATTTGCCCCGCGCCTATACCCACGGTCTTTGTGCCGCTGGTTAAAATAATGGCGTTTGATTTGGTATGTTTAGCCACTATCCACCCAAAAACAAGGCTCTCTAATTCCTTCCTGGCCGGCTTCTTTTTTGTAACAACCTTGAGATTATCCATATTGAGTGTTTCTAAATTCTTATCCTGCAGCAAAAGCCCTCCGCTTACGCGTTTTAATTCAGGCTCATTTATCGGCTCAATATCTTCAAGCTCTAATAAACGCAGGTTTTTTTTATCTTTAAACAAATCCCGCGCCCCTTCATCAAAACCGGGCGCGATAATACACTCCAGGAACCCGCTTTTTACGATAACTTTCCCGGTCTTAAGGTCTAGTTTCCTGTTTAATGCAACGATTCCGCCAAAGGCAGAAAGAGGGTCGCATTTATGTGCCGCGATAAATGCCTTATCCAGTGTTTTATCTTCGGCAACGCCGCAAGGATTGTTATGCTTTACAATTACTGCTGCCGGCGCCTTAAATTCCCGCACCAGCTCCCAGGCGCTATTTAAGTCCAGGATATTATTAAAGGACAATTCCTTGCCTTGCAACTGCTTCAGGTTTATCAGGCCTTTAGTCTTGCCTTTTTCTCTATAAAATGCCGCTTTCTGATGCGGATTTTCGCCATACCTTAATTCCTGTATCTTTTCAAAAGATAAATTCAATTCCTGCGGCAAACCAGAAACATCCTGCCTGTTTTTAAAATAATTGCGTAAATAATTATTTATGGCATTATCGTAACGGCTGGTAAGCGCAAATACTTCTATGGCAAGCTCGCGCATTAAATCCCTGGATATATTTCCGTTATTTTTCCTTAATTCAGCGATGACACGGCTATAGCAGCCCGGGTCGCATACAACAGCCACATCCTCATGATTTTTGGCGGCAGAACGTAACATTGAGGGGCCGCCGATATCAATATTTTCAATAGCCTCTTCTATTGTAACGCCGGGCTTTTGCGTTGTCTTTTCAAACGGATAAAGATTAACCACCACCATATCTATGAGGCCGATATTGTGTTCTTTTAAACTCTGTATATGTTTAGGGTTGTCCCTTAAAGCAAGCAGCCCCCCGTGTATCTTGGGATGCAGGGTCTTGACCCTGCCATCAAGCATTTCAGGAAACCCTGTATATTCGGAGACTTCTTTTACCTGTATATTATTATCCCTGAGTAACTTTGCTGTGCTGCCGGTAGAAAGAATCTCCAC
>JAQTVG010000043.1 GCA_028706895.1 Candidatus Omnitrophota bacterium | reverse complement strand
CCGGGCATTTTAAGGGCGTGGCTACAGTAGTCGCTAAACTCTTCAATATCATTAATCCGGATATTTCTTATTTTGGGCAAAAGGACGCTCAACAGGCAATTATCATAAAGAAAATGGTAGAAGACCTTAATATCCCTGTCCGGATAAAGGTGATGCCGACAGTGCGTGAGAAAGACGGATTAGCAATGAGCTCGCGTAATAAATATTTGGATAAAAAAGAGAGGGCTGACGCCGCAGTATTGTACCAGGCGCTTAGGATGGCGAGGGATTTAATCAGCCACGGAGTCACGGATTCTTTGTCCATAATAAGAAAGATGAGACAACTGATAAGCAGCAAAAAGAGCGCGAGAATCCAGTATATATCAATTGTTAACCCGCTTGATTTATCTGGCGTAAACACAATAAAGGAGAGGGTGTTGATTGCCCTTAGCGTCTATATAGGAAAAACCAGGTTAATTGATAATATTGTTGTCAGCCCTTAACTATTATGCCGGAAAAAGATAAAAAATTAAATATAGGTATCGCAGGCTGCGGAGCGATTGGTTCGTCTTTGGCGGGTTCAATTGTATATGATTTTTCTAAAGAGGCGCAGCTTTTGGCCCTATACGATGTTGATGCGCAGAAGGCTTATAGCCTCTCTACTAAACTTAACAGGAAACTTGCGATTTCAAGCCTTGATGAATTAATAAATAAAGTTGACCTGGTTATTGAGGCCACTAAAGCCGGCACTGCATTTGATATTGCCAGGAAGGCGCTTTCTAACAGCCGCGACATTATGATTATGAGCGTCGGAGGCATATTAGAGCATTATAACGAACTGAAGGCGTTGGCGCAAAGTAAAGGGGCCAGGGTTTTTATACCTTCGGGAGCCATATGCGGGATAGACGGTGTAAAAGCCGCTGTCGCCAGCGGCAAGGTAAATAAAGTTATCTTAACCACGAGAAAGCCTCCTGAAGCTTTTTCAGGCGTTGCGTATATATTACAAAATAATATTCGTTTAGATAATATAGAAAAAGATACGGTTATATTTGAGGGTAATGCCCTTCAAGCGACAAAGGCGTTTCCCCAGAATATCAATGTTGCGGCGACTTTAAGCATATCCGGGATAGGCCCGGAAGCTACTATAGTGCGCATTGTTGCGTCTCCCGGCATAGACAGGAATATACATCAGATAGAGGTGGATTCTGAAGCCGGAAAAATAACCGCAATTACGGAGAATGTAATTCATCCTGATAACCCGAAGACCAGTTATTTAGCGGTATTGTCGGCGATAGCAACTTTAAAACAAATATTAGAGCCGGTTAAAATCGGCACTTAACGTAATTACACGAGAGGGGGTGAATAAAGACATGGCAGAGAAAGTAGCGAAGGTGGGTATCAAAAGGCAGAAAGGTTACCTCTACTTTATTGACAAAAAAGGCGATGTATCTTGCGCCAAGATGGCAAGAGGCAAGAAAAAGGGAGGCAGCCCGCAGAAAGTAGCAAAATGCGGTATCACCAAGAAGAAAGGTTACCTCTATTTCGTTGACAAAAAAGGCGATGTATCCTGCGCCAAGATGAAAAGAGGCGGCACAAAGAAGAAAAAAAGATAAGCAACAAAAGAGGCCCCTGTAAGACGCCCTTATCTTAATTTACAGGGGCTTTCTTTTTTGGTATAATTTTTACATCATGGAAAATCCAATTATTATAAAAGGCGCCAAAGAGCATAATCTAAAAAATATAAGCCTGGAACTCCCCCGTAATAAGCTTATTGTTGTCACGGGCCTCTCTGGTTCCGGAAAATCCAGCCTTGCTTTTGATACTATTTATGCAGAAGGCCAGAGGCGCTATGTAGAGAGCTTGTCCAGTTATGCCCGCCAGTTTTTAGAGCAGCTGCAGAAACCCGACGTAGAATATATTGAAGGATTGTCTCCGGCTATAGCCATTGAGCAGAGGACAGCCGGGGGTAACCCCCGTTCAACAGTAGGCACGCAAACCGAAATTTACGATTACCTGAGAATACTTTTTGCGCGGGTCGGAAAAGTATTATGCTACCAATGCGGCGACGAGATAGAAAAGCAGAGCGCCCAGGAGATTGCCGATAGGGTTATGGCTTTACCTAAAGATACGGATATCCAGGTATTGGCTCCGCTTGTGCGCGGCAGAAAGGGTGAATACAAGGATATATCTAGCTCAATACAAAAAGCAGGGTTCATACGCGCGCGCGTGGACGGGAAAATTTATGAACTGCCCGCGGATATAAAACTAAAAAAATACGGTATTCATAATATAGAAGTGGTAGTGGACAGGTTAAGGATCGGCCCCGGGATAAAAAACAGGCTGGTAGATTCAGTAGAGACGGCTCTTAAGACGGGTAAAGGAATAGTTATAGTCAATAGCGCAGGCTCAAAGGATATGGTATTCAGCGAACAGTACGCCTGCCCAAAATGCGGTATCAGCTATTCTGAAGTTGAACCGCGCATGTTTTCTTTTAATTCTCCTTTCGGGGCCTGCCCTGATTGTAACGGCTTGGGTATAAAATTAGAATTTGACCCGGACCTGGTTATCCCCGATAAAAGCAAATCCATAAATGAAGGGGCAATTGAGGCCTGGAAGAGGGGCGGCAGGGGCTACATACTTTATTATCGCGCCCTCATAAGGGAATTGAGCCGTCAGATGCATTTTGATTTGGATACTCCGTTTAACAAATTAAGTAAGCATATCCAAAAAGCTGTAATGTATGGGGCCGATGAATATATTTGGGGCAAGCGTTTTGAGGGTGTTCTCCCGCATTTAGAAAGGTTGTTTCATCAGACAGAAAGTGATTATTTAAAAGAGGAGATTTCGCGTTTTATGTCTACCCAGCCTTGTCCCGCCTGTAACGGCGCCAGGCTCAAGAAAGAAAGCCTTGCAGTTAAAATTAACGATAAGAATATCCGGGAAGTAACGCAGATGACCATAAAGGGGGCGCGTGATTTCTTTTTGAAGTTAGAACTGACACAAAGGCAAAGGATAATTGCCCAGCAGGCCTTAAAAGGCGTAGTCCAGAAGTTGCAATTTTGTATTGATGTGGGCTTGGAATATTTGACATTGGACAGGAGGAGCTCAACTCTTTCCGGAGGAGAAGCACAGCGGATTAGATTAGCAACGCAGGTTGGCTCAGGATTGGTGGGGGTGTTGTATATATTAGATGAACCCAGCATAGGTTTGCACCAGAGGGATAATGCAAAGTTAATTTCTACATTAAAAGCCCTGAGGGACTTAGGCAATACCTTAATAGTAGTTGAGCATGATGAATATACGATTCTTGCAGCTGACTATATTGTAGATTTGGGCCCGGGTGCAGGCAGGCATGGCGGAGAAATAATTTTCTCTGGCACTAAAGAAGAGTTATTGAAGAGCGCGGATTCCTTGACTGCAAAATACCTTAATAAAAAGCTGGAAATAGAAACTCCCAAGAAAAGAAGAGATTGGAGAACAGGAAAATTCCTGGAAATAAAAGGGGCAAGGGAACACAATTTAAAAAATATAGACGTGAAGTTTCCTCTGGGTGTTTTTATTTGTGTTACCGGCGTATCCGGCTCAGGCAAATCTACGCTTATTGATGAAATATTATACCGCAGCCTTGCCCGGAAATTATACAAATCCCGCGAAAAACCGGGCCTGCACCAGAAGATTATAGGTATAGACTATATTGATAAAGTTATTGTGGTGGACCAGTCTCCCATAGGCAGGACGCCGCGTTCAAATCCCGCTACTTATACAGGCGTCTTTAGCCATATCAGGGACCTGTTCAGCAGGCTTCCCCAGGCCCGCGCGCGCGGTTACAAACCCGGCAGGTTTTCTTTTAATGTCAAGGGCGGCAGGTGTGAAGCCTGTTCAGGCGACGGCATAAAAAAGATTGAGATGCATTTTCTTTCCGATGTCTATGTAAAATGCGATGTTTGTAACGGCAGGCGTTTTAATGAAGCGACATTAGAAATAAAATATAAAGGCAAATCCATTGCCGATTGCCTGGAAATGACTGTAGAAGAGGCGATGGAGTTATTTTTAAATATACCAAAGATTAAAAATATCTTAGTTTACCTTTATGACGTAGGATTGGGTTACATACAGTTGGGCCAGTTTGCGACTACATTATCAGGAGGAGAGGCCCAGCGTGTAAAGCTTTCATCAGAATTAAGTAAGCGCTCAACCGGAAAGACTCTCTATCTTTTAGATGAGCCCACAACAGGCTTACATTTTGCGGACGTAAGTAAGCTTCTTTCTGTCCTCCAGAGATTAACGGATAAAGGCAATACTGTTTGTGTCATTGAACATAACTTAGAAGTAATAAAAGGCGCTGATTATATTATTGACCTTGGGCCTGAAGGCGGAGAAAAGGGGGGAGAAGTTGTGGGTATCGGCAGCCCTGAGGAATTGCTTGATAATAAAGCATCCTATACAGCCCAATTCTTAAGAAAGGTATTGAAGAACGGCTAAAGAAGTGGTATATTTTTAAGCATAAATGAAGAATTTAAAACTAAAACTCCTGATACTTCTTTCTATTTTTATATCCATAGCCAGTTATGGCCTGCCAGTTATTGAACGCGGGCTTTTTGCTGAGGAAGAAGCTAAAGAGGAAGAGGCATTATTCGTAGCCCAAAAGGCGTTTGAAGACGGCTTTTATGATGTAGCGTTAGGGTTGTTTGAACGTTTTGAAAAGAGCTATCCGGGTTCATCAAAAATCCCGCAAGTAGACTTGTTAATCGGCCAGTGTTACTTTCATCAGAATAAATTCCTTGAAGCTTTAGCAAAATTTGACAGCCTTCTTGGCCGGGATGCGTCACGCAATATCAAAGACGCAGTCCTCTATTGGACGGCGGAAGTGCATTTTAAGGGTAATAATTTTTCCAAGGCAAGCCAGTTTTATAAGGCGGTAATTGATGAATTCCCCAAATCTTCCTATGCCGTATATGCTTATTATTCGTTGGGATGGTGTTTATTCCAGGAAGGCAAATTTGACGAAGCCATAAAATATTTTAAAATTGTAGAAGAAAAATTCCCCAAAGAACCTCAAGTCCAGGATTCATCATTTAAAATTATTGAATGCCTGTATAATTTAAAGGACTACTCCGGCTTAAAGAATACCGTTAAATCCTACCTTAAATCTTACCCTAAAGATGCTGCGCATATACCCTATTTATATTTTTATATTGCCGAAGCAGATTATTATTTGAACAGCTTTGAAGAAGCAATTGATGAATATTCCAAAGTTGTCGCCAATACTAATGATGAAAAAATGCAGGACCTCTCCCGGTTAGGGATGGGCTGGGCTTACCTTAAATTAAAACGTTATAAGGAAGCGGGTGATACATTTAACGCCATAAAGAGCGATATCCTGGACAGGAAAAACCAGGATATCCTGTTGTTAGGTAAGGCGACATTGAATTTGGAAACGAAGAGGTTTACTGAGGCAGGGAAGGTCTATACCGAATTAGTAAATACGAGTTCCGACCCTGTTATTTTAATTCAGGCGTATTTGGGCAAGGCCGATGCCTTATATGATATAGCTGAATACAAAGATGCGATAAGCGTATATGAAGAAGCGTTAAGGAAACTGCCGGAATCCGTTTCGCAGGAAAGCATTGATAAACTGCACTACGGCCTGGCATGGGCTTTCCTGAAAGAAGGTGAATTCAAGAAAGCAATAGATGAGTTCCAAAGGATTGCCAAACAAACCGAAGATAAAATGGTCAAGGTCGCTGCGCTTTGCCAGATAGGAGATACTTACCAGGATTCCGGAGATTATAATAAGGCCGTTGAAACATACGACGGGATATTAAAAAATTATCCTGATAGCTTATACAGTGATTATATACAATATCAGCTCGGGATTACGCTGTTAAAAACCTCTAATTATGACGGCGCAATCACGGCATTCCAGAACCTCAAGAAAAATTTCCCCGGCTCAAAGCTTTTGGCCGATGCTTCTTATGCTTTAGGGCTGGTTTATTTTCAAAGGCAGGATTATAAATCCAGCAAAGAAATCTTTGAAAAATTCCGCAGCGAATTCAGGGATAGCAGTTTAAAGCCTGAAGGCACGTACCTGTTGGGAACCAGCCTTTATAATTTGGGTGACTTTCCCGCTGCCATAGAAGTGTTCAAGGGCATTGCAAGGGAGTATAGCCAGAACATTGAGCTTGTCCAGAAGGCAGAATACGAAATAGCGGACTGTTATTACAAGATGGGCAATGAAAAAGAAGCTATGGAAAGGTTTAAGGTATTACGCTCTAAATATCCGGACTCCAAGCTTACCCCTGAAGTAATGTGGTGGCTGGGAGAATACTATTACAGGCATAATGAATTGGGCCTGGCGCGAAGGTATTTTTCTTCGCTTATCCGGGATTTCCCCAGGAATAATTTAATCCCGGATGCTTATTATGCCCTGGGCTCTATTTATGCGGAAGAGAATAGGTACGAAGACGCCATAAATAATTTTAAGAGGGTAATTGAATCAGGCAAATCCGACCTTTCAGGCACGGCTAACATCGCAATAGCAGATATATATACCAGGCAGGATAAAATTGATTCGGCGTTAGGAATTTATAAAGATGTAGCGGACAATTATCCTAATTTGGCAAGCCTGATTTATCCTAAGGTCGCGGATTTATACCGCAAGGTAAATAATTATGGCGAGGCAATAAACTTTTATCGTAAGAGCTTAAACGCCGTGCCGGCAAGGGAAATGGCAGATATCCAATTCAAGATAGCCGAGGCCTTCCAGTCAAAAGGCAGCCTTACCGACGCTGTTGAAGAATACCTGAAGGTAACTTATCTGTATTCGGAGAATAACGATTTGGCGGTAAAGGCGCTTTTAAGGGTAGCGGCAATTTATGAGGATAAGGAAAATTTTAAAGAAGCGGTTAATATCTATAAAAGAGTTATATCAATGAATGTCCAGGAAGCCAAATACGCCCAGGAGAGGATAGACTGGATTAAGGCGCATATAAAATAAGGGGAAGATATGGACATATATAAAATGAACCTATGGCAGGTATTTATGGCGGGCGGCCCGGTGATGTGGCCGATACTTTTGTGTTCTATTTTTGCTTTGGCAATAACATTGGAGAAGTTTTGGTATTTGTATAAGATAAAGATAGATACGCAGCAGTTTTTAGGCGGTGTCTTGGATAAAATGAAGCACCACCAGGTGAAAGAGGCGCTGGAGATTTGCGAAAAAACAAAGAGCCCTGTTTCGCGCATACTAAAGGCAGGTATTTTAAGATATGACCGGCCGCGCCCCCAGATTAAAGAGGCGATAGAAGACGCTTCCCTT
>JAQTVG010000042.1 GCA_028706895.1 Candidatus Omnitrophota bacterium | reverse complement strand
ATCATTATCCTCACCCCCTTATAAATATAGCATATGTTCGATTAATTTACAAGTCTTGTAAGATTATATTACATAAGCTACGGTTTGTCAAGGCTTAATTGGGCTGTTTTGCTCTCTTCCCTGTACGTTTTAAGTACCGCTTCTGCGAGTATTTTAGCGACCTTATCCATCCGTTCGGCCATATCATCAAACATTAGCTGAATATAATGCTTAGGCACCCTTATGGTACAGTTGTAGTGGATGCTCTCGTCCTTTTTTGGTTCTTCTGTCTTAGGAGGATCTTGCTTTTTTCTCCGGCCTCTGAGAGGAGGGTCTATCTTACAAGTTATGGAATGAAGAAGTGAAACATCAGCCTCTTCGCCTGTTAAGCCTCCAAGATACGCCTGAAATTTTTCTCGTCCATTACTTAAGCAATAGAACTTCTTACCACTAACGACCATCTCCCCAAAAGAAAGCTTCCCCTTTTTATCTTTTGCGACCCAGAGCGTGCCTTTAAGGCCATTTTCCAGCGTTATCTCTTGCCCATCCCTAGGTTCAGGTTCGGGCACAAACCGCGCAGCCTCTTCTTTTGCTTTTTCAATGCAAGCAGTACAGGTGGCCTTGATTTCGGTAGAATCTTTATAGGGCTTTTGCTCTCCCATAACTGTCTTGCAACGGGTGCAAATTATTTTCACGTCGATCTCCTAAGATTTGCTTCTGGGAAAATCTATGCCCCCTATTTGTTCACAATTTCTCATCGGGAAGCACTTTACCATCTTTAATTTTAATAGAATAGCAACTTATGTTACGTTCGTTTGCAAGCCTTATTAGATATTTTTTAAATTTGTCATAACATAGTAGGCTTGGGTTATTTTTATAAATGGACTCCTTATTATCTACGCCTCCATAAGGATTTCCAAAATATACCTTAGTAATTTCTCCTATTTTGTGGTATTTCTTTTCATCTTTTATCAAAAACCTGTACTCTGCTTCGCGCTTCCAGGGGCTTGATTTAATCGTAATAATCTTTACGATCACTTCATCATCCGTTTTGCAGACAGATCTTAAATGATCTACACTTGGTATTTTATTGCTATAATTTATTTCTTCTACGTCCCCGCTATCTACCTCAATCTCAATCGCCATACCTTTAAAGCCATTCGCATAATATCCCCACATATAGGGCTTTTCAAGGGCTCTCTTAGCTGAAAAAGAACATATTTTGTACTGGAGCTTCTTTGTATAGATAGTGTCGATTAAATCCTTTGAACCATAAAATACGCCTTCCATAGGATCGTTGAGCTCTGAAAATTTAGAACACCAAAACTCACCGTTTTCTAAAATCATTTTAGCGCGCTTAAAGTCGCTATCTCTATTACTATCGATGTCGCGTTCAGTGCCTGTAAGTGACCTGAATTTATAGAGTTTCATTGCGCCCTCTTATAGCGTTCTTGCTGTTTTTTGTTTACGTTTTTCCATCCAGGACTGCAGATCGTTCTCTTTTATCCTATACCTATTGCCTACTCTTGTATAGGGAAGGTCTTGCATGAACATCATAGACTGAACGGTGGAATAGCTTATGCCAAGATACTTTGCAGTCTCTTTTATGGTCAATACCTTATCTTTAGTCGTTATGCTAGAAAATTTCTGAACGACCTCTTTCCTTAGCTGTTTAAACATCTCTTCTACGTTTTTAATAGTTGCCTTTTGGTATGTAAAATACTCTTTCATTTCAGAAAGAGTCTCTTGAAGAGATTTATGCAAAGAAAGGATGGTATGCTCTTTAAAAAATCTGTCCAATCTATTGATTTCAACCTTAAGCTGTTTTAGTTCTTTAAAGAAGGTGTCCTTGTCGATTACGTTTCTTGGCTGGTCGGCTAATCTTTGAGTTGCAACGCCGAGTTTCTTTTGGAGGGATTCCTTGACTCTTATTCGTTCTTTTAGTTCTTCTATCTCTTTGCCAAGCTGTGCGAATTTCAATTCGACAATCTTTGGATCATAATTAAAATCCCTGGCAAAGCGTTCCATCTCTTCAGAAAGCTTCATGCAATTTTGAATGTCGTCTATCATCTCCTGGAAACGCTCGGCTTCCTTTTCAGAGCGAAAATATCTTTTATGCTTAATGCCGTTCTGTACCCAACCTACGCAAAGTTTTCCATCGCTATTTATAGAAATCATGCCTTTACCCATCAAGATTATTTTTTGTTTCGCAGTCTTCTTGCCTGTTCTAATATTTCATCATAGCGCGCTGCTACATCATTTGCGAGAGATTCTATTTTTGATAGAACGCCTTTTCCTAAAACAGGGGCTTCATGAGTACTTTGCCATTGCAATATTTTTGATTTTCTTTCAGCTTCGATTTGCTCACTTGAACACTTTTGCGCCAGGAACTCTTTCCAAGGCTTATCGCGTTTCTCGTCTCCGTTACAGTCCGCGCACGACAGCACTCGATTGCAAAGTTGATTAGTGTCATCAGGGACTAAATGATCGATATGCCCTTCTCTGTGTTCTTTGCGTAGCTTCTTCCCGCAATAAGCGCACTCTGAATTAAAATATTCCCATATTGTTCGCTCGGCTTCCTTGCTTGGGCTAGGATCAACGATTTCTCGCAGAGATCGTCTTATTATATTTTTTACATATGATGGCGTGGAGGCTGGCATTTATTTTCTCTCCAAATAATCCAAGATCGGCTTGAATTCATAGATTGTACTTATAATCTCATCTTCTAACTTCTTTGGATCTGACAATATCTTCGATCCTCTGTCAATAGAATACCTAATGCGAACTCCGGGAAAGGTCGAGTTTGTATCTGCTTTTTTTAATATTTCACACAGATACAGTACATCTTTCTCGTTGGATATCTCGCAGAGTTTCATGTCAAAATATTGCCTCCACCACTCGCTTCTAGCCTTACGATATCTTCTTGAGATAATAATCCGGGCGTCCTTTTTTATGTTTCGAATGGTATCTAGAAATGCGCCCGTATCATGTGTGAGTTTTGTATAAAATACACCTAGCGGTTTTCCTTTATCGCACGTACGCCCATTGCGGATGACAGCATTTATCTCAAGACTGTTTTTTGACACTTCGATTGTAAAATTGCATTGATTAAAAATATCTTTATTATTCTTAGGCTTTTTAATCGCAACCCATGCACGGCGATCGTCGCTTAATTTATGAGAAATTTTGCCCGGTTTGATAAATGAGTATTCCGAACCTATGCTCTTTGGAAGCCTTTCCCTAATTATCGTTGCTAAGGCTTCGAGTTTCTTCTTCAATATGGGCCGATAGTATGGGTTTGGATCTATCCAATAATCAAAATCGGCATCGTTAAATCCGCTAAATTCGGTCATAACTATCACCTCCAAGTAATCAATTAAATGTTTGATTAATTGCGTAACCGCGACAAATCTTCTATCTGCCTGAGTGATGTTGATGGCATTTCGACATATTTTATGTATGGTGCTCCAGCATAAATATTTGATACGGCCATCGCCTATTGTTTCTAATTCTCTTTTGTCTTCCGATCGGTTCGTTATTACTACTAATAGATCTTGCGAATTGATGCTATCCAAGTGCCTCTTGACTTGGTCGATATCAAGGCTTGCCTTGACCTTAGATTCGACATGAATTCGACGATCTGAAAATTCGATTACCGCATCTGGCCTACTGGCATTTAATCCTTTTTGCAGTAGAAAGCTTACGACTGGCTTCTTCGGTGCATCAATTTGATTCAAAATACTACTAAGTAAATTATCAAACCCGGCTTGATGACAAAATTCGAGAATATTTATAAAACTCTTGGTGGTGTTGTCTTCAACCTGAGGATCGTATAAAGAATCCTTCTGCTTCTTTGAAGGACCTCTATAATAGAAAAATATATTTTGGTGAGGGTCTCGCATGTTATATCAGTTGGTTAGTGCTATTTTGTTCTCATTTTGCACTTATTACTTCGACTATATCTAATTTTATGCCTTTGATTATACATAATCATCTGGCGCATTATCTATTCCTTTAAGCTTATGTCTTTCCCCTGCATGAATTAATAGTACTTGTTTATAAGGATGTAGTTTTGGCAAATCTCCTAGGCAGGCGCTATTGTAATTGGGGCTGTATTTATAAATTATTATCGATTCTGCAATGCTGACATCCCTCTTCCATGCTTTCCAATTATCTTTTTTTGTGTATGCTCTATTGTATTTTGTCCTGCCCAGATAGATTTTAATATCCATTTCCTTACCTAACCACTCGTTATTATGCTGTTTAAATCTCTGTGCAAAAGTCTGATTAACTGCCTTCCCCACATAAAGCAACGTATTACTGCCACACAAGATGTGCTTTCCATATATTTGGTAGAGTCCATAATCTCGACCGGAATAGTCTGAAGGGCATCCTCTTTGGTTCATTTTTTTGATAACTGTTTTTATGCTAAATGGGCCTTCCCATCGTATTGCTATTTTATGATTTCTCATTTAATTGTTTCTCTAATTATCCGCATCCCTATCCGCCCATAATAGCACGGTTACAGGAAGGTGGTCAGAAGCGTATTTTCCATAAAACCATATGAGTTTGCTATTTCGACCTTCAATATCAGTCGTTGGCTTCACATTAGGAAATTTCAACGAGTCTTTCCATGCCTGATCAACTTGCGCTGAATCGGAAATAATATCTTCATCGCTATATTTGCCCTGATACCATATAGTATCATATTGGCTGTCCGATAACTCACCTGTTGTTTTGTTAAGAGTGGTTATATCTTTTGAGGTTAGAATATGTTTCATAGTTGGAATACTCTTTAGGTTGTCCCATTCGGCTTTATCCACGTTTGTGTTGAAGTCGCCGAGTAAAAATACATCGTTCTGTTTAGAGTCTTCATCCTGGACCTTCTCATATAGAACCTTTAGGCGTTTAACCTCATCTCTTCGCCACTTGGCAGCCGGGGCGGCAGCGTGGATAGTGACGAGGGTAAAATCGAGATTGCCACCTTTGGCTTTGAAAGAGGCAATAAAAGGTTGTCTATCGAACTGCCTTTTCTGGTCTTTTAGGCCTTGGATGGGGTTTTTAGCCTCATCCCATAAGTGGGCGCTATTCGGGATTAATTCTAACTTTGATTTTCTATAGATAAAGGCATAATACTCGAAGGTGTTAAATGCCCTACTTCCTTCTGCGCTTAAGGTGCCGTTTGGCGTTGGGCTTACAACGTAATCCCAGTCAGAGCCTAAAGAGGCTACGATCCGCTTTAGCGCCTCTATACCCTTTGTGCCTATGGGATTCTTAGCTGTGGCACCGGTATTCATGACCTCCTGGATGGCCACGATATCGTAGTTTTTGAGTATTATGGCGGCATTCTGGGCCTGGTAGGCGTTATTCTTGCCTAATTTTTCGATGTTGAAGGAACCAAGGCGGACTTGGTTTTTTAACGACGGGCCTACACTGTCATCTGAAATTGCAGCATTCGGAAAAAAGAAGAAAGCTGCGGCGAGAGATAGAACTATAGGCCTATATAAGCATCTTAAGAAGAAATGCTTCGCACTGGTCGTTATCTGTCGCATTAGGAAATCCCTTTTTTGAATAGTCTATTTGCATAATCCTTAAATGTCATCTGCCCCGGTTCGGGAGGATTTTCAATCTGCAATCTTTGCTTAATATATCTAATATAATAATTCAAGCTATGGTCGTGAATGCCATTAGGATATTGCGCCATTAATTTATCTAATTGGCTCGATCGTGCTTCAGCGTTTTCAGAAGCACTTAGTATTTTATGATACCACACATGACTTCGATGAAGCACTCCTGCGTAATCAAAAAAACATTCATTTTCAACTGCGACATGACAATAAAAAGCAGGCAAGGAAATCCAGGTTACTACATCTTCATCGTTTACAAAACGAAAACTTCGTTCTTTCATTTTACGGTCATAGTTATCAACAAAAGCCCCGTCGCCTACCATCGGCTGCCCATAGGTATACATCCCGCCAATAGGTACTTTTAAATCCGTAAATCGGTCGACTGCGAGGGTAGCTAGCGCCCCGCCAAGGCTGTGTCCTGTAACCCATAATTTTCGGTTATCCCTGATATGCTCTACAAGAACCTTGTCTATATCCTCCCATACATTATCTAGAGCCTGTTTAAAACCCTTGTGAACATGGCCTACTTTTGAATCGACAAGTACCGCATTAAAATCTTTCTGCCAATCCTCCAATGAATCCGTTCCGCGGAAGGCTAAAATCGCCACCTCGTCATTTGAGCAAAGAAACGCCTGGGTTTCGTCTTTGTCAAAGGTATTGATTCTTGACATTCCCCACTCGGCGTTGAGGAATTTTCTTACTTCACCCTCCGATTTATAGGCTAACTGAGAGCTTTCAGCCAGGCGAAGAGCATTCAATAGATCGAAATCGGTTTTTTTAGAGTTGAACTCGAATTTTGACATTTACTACCTCCTAAGCAAGCGGAAGACCGCGAGGGCTAGTTGCATCTACGGCTAAATGGCTGACACATCCTCCTATTATAATTTTAAATACGAGTTTCTCAAATTCATCTCTTCCTAATTTGTTATAGAGAAATAGCAGAACAATTAGAAACGCTAAACTGTGGAAAAATTGGCGGTGATTAGGATTAACCGCCGGTTCTATTATATCCGGCAATAAAGCTATAAACATCCCTAGTAAAATCGCGCCAGCAACACCTAGAAGCGTCCAATCTTCTTTCTTTTTCCATTTATCAAAGCCGTAAACCCCTAATCCAGCTGCTCCACCTACAACTAAATGCGTTCCTCTTGATGCCATTGGTTTTCTCCTTTTTATAGATTTAAAACAAAAAACCTCCGTCAGCCGCAATCCGACTAACGAAGGTTTTACTTTTTTAACGTCCGGGTTGCCCCCTTCAAACTCGGGACGACTTCTAACTAGTTTTAGTCTACCACTATTGGCTGTTTTGTCAATAGCTTAAGGAATAAGGCATTCCCCATCTTTTAGCAGTTTAACATTTTGGAATATAGCGGGGAATTTATCGGCTTCAAAAGTATGGATTGGAATTATCGTTTTTGGCTTGAGCGCATCAGCAAACCTTTTGAGATCGGCGACATGGGCATGGCCGCTTGTATGAACATGAATAATCGGTACTTTATTCTCTTCCCAGAATAAGCGTAATTTTTCGTCATCTTCCAGATAACCATCCCACATTGAGTAAATCAGCGTTGTTTTTGAAAGGTTCTTGTCAGCGGCGAACTTGCTCCGGACCGCAAACGTATCCTTAACTAGGTATCTTCCTTTATCCTTGAGGATATCCTCGTATTTAACCTCCGATTTCTTGAACTTTTCGAGAATACCGTCTTTTTGCATCAATAAGGTATGTCTATTGT
>JAQTVG010000041.1 GCA_028706895.1 Candidatus Omnitrophota bacterium | reverse complement strand
AAAAGTAATCCCGCGCTTGTTGTTTTTGATGCCGAGGTGACCCCTGAGAATTATTTAGAAAAGATTATTAAAGAAAAGCCCGATACTGTATTGGTTATTGACGGCGTTGATTTTGGGGGCAAGCCCGGCGAAATCAGATTTTTAGAAACCCATGATATAAAAACGGCAAATTTATTCGCCACCCACAACGCCTCTATATCTTTGACTATAAATTACTTGCAAAGCAATTTAAAGGCGGATATAATTATTTTAATTATCCAGCCCAAAAGTATTAATTTCGGCGATAAATTAAGCAAAGAAGTAAGCGATACCTTGGTTGAGCTAGAGGATTGGCTTAATGGCGCAGGCAAGAAAAAGGGATAGCTGGGGTTCGCGTCTGGGTATCATCATGGCTGTGGCAGGTTCTGCTATCGGCTTGGGAAATTTCCTGAGGTTTCCCGCAAAAGCCGCTTCTAACGGCGGCGGCGCTTTTATGATCCCGTATTTTGTATCCTTATTTTTATTAGGGATACCTCTTATGTGGATTGAATGGACATTAGGCCGTTATGGAGGCGGTTTTGAACACGGGACAGCCCCCGGGATATTCCATAGTATCTGGCAGAAAAACCGGTTTATCAAATATTTCGGTATTATTGGGATATTCGGCCCTTTAGTTATTTTTATCTATTATACATATATAGAATCATGGACGCTGGCATATAGTTTTTTTGCGTTAATAGGTAAATATGGTAATTTAACGGACCAGTCCGCGATGCAGGGTTTTTTAAGGGGTTTCCAGGGACTGGAGAACAATCAACATTTTAACGGTTTGGGCCCGGCGTACCTGTTCTTTCTCATTACCTTTATTTTGAATATATGGGTTATATATTACGGCATAAAAGGCGGTATAGAGCGCCTTTGTAAGTGGGCAATGCCGCTTTTATTTATTTTTGGCCTGATATTGATGGTAAGGGTCTTTACTTTAGGTGCTCCTGATTTAACCAAACCGGATTGGAATATTGTTAATGGTTTAGGGTTTCTTTGGAACCCTGATTTCTCCGCGTTAAAATCAGCCAAGGTATGGCTTGAGGCGGCAGGCCAGGTATTTTTTACTTTGAGCGTAGGTATCGGCGTTATACTGACATACGCAAGCTACTTATCAAAAGGCGATGATGTTGTCCTTTCCGGGCTTACGGCTTCCAGCACTAACGAGATAACTGAGGTTATTTTAGGCGGCAGTATAATTATACCGGCAGCTTTTGTTTTCTTCGGGCCGCAGAACATACAAGAGATTGCGCGTTCAGGCGTATTTAACCTCGGGTTTGTAACTATGCCACTGGTTTTAAATAAGCTTCCGCTATCGGCTATATTCGGATTTATCTGGTTTGCTCTTTTATTTTTGGCAGGAGTTACTTCTTCGGTCTCGCTTGCCCAGCCGGCAGTGGCGTTCCTGGAAGATGAATTTGATATTAGCAGGAAAAAAGCGGTTATGATATTCGGCGCGGTAACTTTCATATTATGCCAGGCGGTAGTATTCTTTTTGGGCAACGGCGTAGTTGATGAACTGGATTTTTGGGGCGGGACATTCTTTTTAGTTTTGTTTGCTACCATTGAAATCATACTTTTTGCCTGGATTTTTGGCATGGAAAAAGCATGGGACGAGATACACAGGGGCGCGGATATGCGGGTACCCCGGATTTATAAATTTATTATTAAATATGTCACTCCGCTCTTTTTATTTTCTATATTAGGGATATGGTTTTGGCAGGAATGGATACCCATAATTTTTATGAAAAATATTTCTTTAGGCAGCCGCCCTTTTATATTTGGCACAAGGATAGGGTTGTTGCTGATTTTTTTGACTTTGGCGATTTTAGTAAAGATTGCCTGGAAGCGTAAAAGAGCGCAATTAGAGAAAATGAGATGAAAATCGGCGGCTATATATTTCTTATCCTTTCCTGGGGATTAATCCTGGGGTTGGCATCTGCCTGTTTTATAAAAGTATTCTCAAAGAAGGAATTAAAATGAAAAAGATGGTATTGTTTTTAATGCCTCTTATTTTTATCGGCATTTCGGGATGCGCGCCTTTAATAATAGGGGGTGCTGTCGGGGCTGTAGGCGGTTATGCGATAAGCAAAGATACCGTGCAGGGGGAAACAGACAGAAGCTATGACAGCCTGTGGAATGCGGCCTTAACTGTAAGCAGGATACGCGGCCAGATAAAATTTGAGGACAGGACAAAAGGTTATATTGAATTAACGGCGGAGTCAAGTAAGGTATATATCAGGCTGATCAGGGTTACCGAAGCCACCACAAGACTAAGGGTCCAGGCGCGCAAATATCATTTCCCTAATATGAATTTAGCACAGGATATATTTGTAAAAATTATGGAGCAGGCAAAATGAATCTTTTAGCTAATTCTATTACAGTGTTGAGCCTTGTTTTCGGTTTTGTTTCAATAATATTCTCCATGGAGGGCCATTTTACATTTGCTTCGTGGGCAATAATTTTATCGGTTATTTTTGACGGATTAGACGGGCAGGTTGCCAGGAAAAACCCCGTGCCTAATCAATTCGGGAAAGAATTGGATTCTTTAGCTGATGTTGTTTGTTTTGGCGTCGCCCCTTCTTTATTAGGGTATATTTTTATTTATAAGGCGTTTCATTTCTGGGCTACGCTGGCTTTATTTATCTATTTATTTTCCAGCGTAATGCGCCTGGCTAAATACAACATTACCCCTAAAGAGAAATTATCCAATTATTTTTATGGTTTGCCGACTACGGTAAGCGGCGGCGTATTAGCTTCCTTTATACTGATATTCAGGAAAGGCAATGATGTTTATGTATTGCCCGAGTATGTCCCTACGATATTCCTGCTTCTGGTTTTATTGCTTGCGTTTTTAATGGTTTCGCGCGTAAGGTATTTAAACCTGGATGGTTTAAAGCGGTTATTTGGAGAGAAGACGACCGTGACGGTTTTGCTCCTGGTCGCATTATTGATTCTGGATGCTATTCTTAAGAAGGCAGGCGTTTTTATCTTCACGCTTTTTTTAATCTACTTGCTTTTTTCTCCTTTTGTGGTAAAAAGGTTAAATAGCGGTCATTAGCTTAAGATATAGCCGAGGTAGCTCAGTGGTAGAGCGCGGCCCTGAAAAGGCCGGCGTGGGGGGTCCGATTCCCTCCCTCGGCACCATATAAAAACAAGAGGTTTTGGTAAACCTCTTGTTTTGTTTTATTTGGGCGTAATTGCTTAATTTTTGAAGCGGTTATGGCTTTTCCATTCGCTTGGGAACTCTTGGAGAGATTGTGTGTACTTATCAGGAATATCTCTTAAAATTTGCCAATAGCTGTGTCTATAGAGGCCGTATTTTGGCAGAGAAATTAGTTTGATTAAACATTTATTTATTATATAATAAATAAATGTTTAATTCTGAAAACCAGTATTTAAAATTGGGCATCAGTTGTTTAGAAGCCGGCAATTCACAACCCGCTACATCAGTGTTTGGCGCTGATGTTGGCCGTGCTATTAGCTTGCTTTCTGAATTCAATAACGCTGTCTTTATAGTTGAGAGCCAGGGGCAGGAAGAGGATAAAATAGTTGTTGAAACGGCCAATAAATTCTGCCGTGATACACCAGGGCAGATTCCGGGAGAAGTTTTTAGATTAGACGCTAAACAGTTCATAAAGTCCTGCGGTGGCCAGATAGAGGCCCGCCTCGAAGAAATACTCGGTGTTTTAGAAGGCAAGAGAGAAAAAACATTGCTGGTTATTACATCTTTAGAAGAGTTTGCCAAAGATGAGCGATTAGCAAAACTATTTCAAAATATTATAAAGAAGCCCTCTGTGCTTATATTGGGCATGACTACAATCAGCGGGTTTCGCCAATTAGAGAAAAGGTCGGATCTTGCCGGTTCCTTGCAATTCATCCTTTCCGAAAAACTGCCCCAGGTAAATAAGCGTGATAAGTCAGTGTTAGTCATAGGCGCAACCTCGCTGTTTGGAAATGCGGTCTATCATTTCTTTAGCCAGGAATATTTGAATGTCAGGGGCACGGGTTTTAGCAAAGCATCTTCTTTGGGTTTTGACAAATTAGATGTTACATCAGAAGATGAAATTAAGAATTTTTTTTCTAAGTATCCAAATTTTGACGTTGTCGTCTATATCGCAGGTGAACCTGACGCAGATGTAGCTGAGAAAGAAAGGGATAGGGCGCAGCTACTAAATACCGGTGCAGTTTCTGTCATTGCCCGGTATACGAAGAATTGTAAGTTCGTTTATATATCCTCTGAGTATGTGTTTGACGGCAGCTCCGGGCCTTACGGCTCGTATTCAGAAGCCAGGCCGGTCAATTATTACGGGCGCACAAAGTTAGAAGGCGAGAAGGCTTCTTTAAAGAATTTTTCTAATGCCTTAGTGGTGCGTTTGGGCGCTCTTTATGGTTATAACGGGCCAAGCGATAAAGAGACAACAGTAAGCAAGTTTATCGCAGGGTTAGATATGCCTGAACCATTAAAAGCGGATAATGTTCAAATCAAGCATCCGATTTTACTTGAAGATGCCGCCAGGACATTATTGAAGCTCCTTGATTACGGAGCCACCGGGGTGTATCAGGCCAATGGCCCGGAAGGGTTAAACAAACAGGAAATGGCAGAGCGAATCGCGGCTGTGCGCAGTGAGTTGACCGGTCGCGCTTTTTCTTATCCTATTGTTGGCATTAAGCAAACCGGTACCGCAGCCAAGCCTTTTAATACCCATATGGTGAATGTGGATACCCCAAGGCTTTTTAATGAAGGGATTCGCTTTGTGCTTCTTAAACAGAAAATGTCTAAGGATAAAAATAGCCATGGATATTAAAAGCACTAATTCTGTTAATCAGGGATTACAGCCGTGTAATCTTAACCTGAGCCACAAAGACGTGGATTTTCTGAGCAAATTTCCAATTAAATTCATAGAGGGTAATTTTGCTAACTATATGTGGGGAGGGCATTATCTCTATGCTATGAAGGGTATGTTTTATGACAAGGATACGCCGGTCGCAGCCGAATCATGGGAAGTTTCCGGGCATAAGAAATATTCCTCGCGTATTCTAATGCCGGATAATAGAATTTTTACCCTTAAGGATATACTTAAGGACAGGCAATTGGCGCGGCTGATTTTGGGAGATGCTGTTGTGGAACATTTTGGGCAGGATTTTCCTATATTGGTTAAGTTTATTGATGTGCACCAGCATATGTCGGTGCATTTGCATCCTTCGCATAAAGTTGCAAAGGCATTAGGTGAAGAGGACCCGGGCAAAGAAGAAATATTTATAGTCATTGACCTGCATGAAGATGCGGAGAGCGCATTATACATGGGTTTAAAAGACAAAGTAAGCCGCAGGGATTTTGAAGCCGCTGTTAACAAAGGAGAGAATATCCTTGGTTTACTGCATAAGATTCATGTCTCTCCCGGAGAGATATTCCGTATACCTTCAGGAATTTTGCATTGTTGGACAGGGGGCTCTGTTGCGGTTGAAATTGCGGAATCAAGCGACCTGACTTACCGCGTGTTTGATTTTCTCCGGCAAAGGACCATGCATATTAAAAAAGGATTAGCTTCTATTGATTATAAATTTAACCAGAGCGCCACATTGAAAAAACAGTGTAAGGGCAAGTGGGAAACGATGCTGACTAAAGGGCTTGATTTTGTTATAACGCGTAACGCCTTAAAGGTTGAACGTATAAGGGCTGGTTTAAACAGCTATCCGGTTAAGATTAATAATCGTGAAACATTTGAGGTGTTAATGGGAATCGAAGGGGCAGTTGAGATTGAGTCTTTAAGAGAGGAGTGGCTTGTGCACTTGCACAAAGGAAGTTCGCTTCTTATCCCGGCTAATGCCGGAGACTATTTGATTAGAGGTATTGATGAGCTAAGCAAAAACCGCGTGCTTCGCATCAGCATGAAAATTCCCGGAAGGAGTGGTAAGTAACATGGCAACGGTGGGAAAATTAGAAAAAAGACTTTTGGCAGAAGAGTCCAAGTATTGTTCTTACGGAGATACTGCTCATTATTTGAAAGAGCCGAAAATTTTCTCTGAATGCGAGGGGTCATTTTTATACGATTATAATGGTATGCCATACCTGGATCTTCAAATGTGGTATTCCGCAGTAAATTTGGGTTATAAGAATAAATGGGTGAATGATGCAGTAAGAAATCAGCTTGATCACCTGCCGCAATTAGCCAGCCAGTATTTGCACCGGGAGAAAATTGAGCTTTCTGCCATCATGGCTAAACAAATGCAGAAGTCTTTTCAGGCTAAGGGTAGGGTGCATTTTAATGTGGGCGGGTCTCAGGCCATTGAAGATAGTATTAAGCTTATCCGTAAGACAACGGGCAAAACGCAATTTTTTGCTTTTCAGGGAGGCTATCATGGGCGGACCATTGGTGCCTCAGAGATCACATCAAGTTACCGCTACAGGAAACCCTATGGCCACTTTTCCAATAGAGCGCAATTCATTCCGTATCCTTATTGTTTCCGTTGCCATTATGGTAAACATTTTGACTCTTGCAAATATTATTGCGTAAGTCAATTTGAAAAGCTGTTTGAAACAGAATACAATTCAATTGTTGATACTAAAACCGGCGAATGCGAATTTGCGGCTTTTTATATTGAACCTATCCAGGGCACAGGCGGTTATATTATTCCGCCGCCCGATTATTTCAAGAAACTTAAGAAGATCCTTGATTATTTTAAGATTTATCTTGTTGATGATGAAATGCAAATGGGTTTTTATCGGACAGGGCGGTTCTGGGGGCTTGAGCATTTTGGCATTAAGCCCGATGTCCTGGTTTTTGGCAAATCGCTTACTAACGGAATGAATCCTTTATCGGGCTTCTGGGCAAAAGAAGAGCTTGTCGGGCCGGCGGCTTTCCCTCCCGGGTCTACGCATTCTACATTTTCATCCAATCCTATGGGTACTACTGCAGGACTGGAAGTGATGAAGCTGCTTCAGGACAAAACATTGGTTAATCGCATCAATAGCAGCGGTAAGAAGTTGGTAAGTATGTTCAAAAAACTTCAAAAGAAGTACAAAGAGATTGGAGATGTTACTGGGATAGGGTTAGCTATTCGTCTTGAGATTTGCGAGAAAGACGGTATTACGCCAAATAGGCGGTTAACAGACCAGATATTTCAGGCTGGGCTTGAGGGCGGTTTGGAATACAAAGGAAAGAAATATGGTTTAGTGCTGGATGTCGGCGGTTATTTTAAAAACGCTTTTACTCTGGCCCCGTCCTTTTACATTACCGATGAAGAAATCGGAATGGCATATAAGTTTTTAGATGAGTTATTCGGCCGTTTTACTGCCCCGAAACGCCTCCCATAAACTACTTGATAAAATCCCGGATATAGCACATCCCTGTAGCCAGGTATAAACCAGGTAAAATATTCTTGAC
>JAQTVG010000040.1 GCA_028706895.1 Candidatus Omnitrophota bacterium | reverse complement strand
TGGCCATTAAAGACCATATTCCCCGAGATAGCAACAGAAGGGCCTTTATAAACTGACATAAGGACCCTGGGGAGCCGCTCTCGCCTCTCTATTCTTTTTAAAAAAATAGTTAATTGATATGATAAAAATAAATATATTACTGCGCCGACCACAAAATAAGATATTTTCAGAATACCGGGCTTTTTCATTATCATAAATTACGCATGTCCAAGGGCCTGGTTAGCTGATATATTTTATCTATCGCCCACAGCATTATTGCAAAAATAACAGGCACCAGAGAAAATATTGCCCTTTCCTTCATTATAAAAAATGAAGAGGCGGATAAAATCAGGATAAAAAATAAAGGTATCTTCTTTATGGATAGAAACAAAATAGTCAACAGGGGTATTATTGAAATGATTAATTGCGGCTCTTTTAATAAGAATATTTCGCTAATAACAACGAATAGCAATATTAACGACGCCACAAGGAGCGGAAGTAGATTTATATAACGCAATAGTTTATGGTTTGGCCCCATGAACCGGGGCTCTGGATATTCTAACCGCAGGCTGCTAAAGAAAGAAAAAAAGACAGCGTTAATTATCAGGAAGTTCATCGCGATAAAATACTTCATAAAACCAAAAACGGGTATAAACCAGAGGTGCATTAAATATATAAGCAGGAATACGCCCTTCCATTTTGCGGTTTTATACTTTGAACATTCCATCAGGAAAAAAGACGCTAAAACAAAAAAGCCCATATGGACCCACCCTGTAACCGCCTCAATAGGAAATCCCATAAGGAAACGTTCTAAGTTAGGCGTATAATATTTCCACGCCCACCAGCCCATATTTGCTCCAATAGTTTCCATGCAATAGCAAATACTGGCAGTAGCCATCAAGCTGAATACCAGCGCAGGGAAAAGCTTTTTCTTAAAATTATTGAACCTTAAAAGAATCTGTTCGGAAAAACACCAGCTCAAATAGAACGTAATCATCCAGCCGGTTATGACAGTCAGCTGGCGCACGAGCCCGGGGACATTCTGGATTAATAATTCATAACTTCTGGGGAAGGTGACTTGTATAAAAGAAACGTTATCTAACAGCGGCCTGATGGATTCTTTATAAAACATCAGGGCAAAAGCAAACAGAAAGAATGTTATTGTAATGCGCGCCCCTCTTATAATATAAGAGTGCGCCATCAATAGGACAAATAACAGGCCTGCCGATATGGTGAGTACAATTATATTCATTTGACTGCCATTATATTTTAGAATATGATTATAGCATAATATTTATAGAAGGGACAGGCTCAATGCAACCTCATTTAATGTATTGGATACTGGGCAGTTTTGCCGCTTTAATGTCCGCTTTTACCTGGGCGGTTGGCTCAATTTTATTCCGTAAGCTCGGCGACGAAGTCTCTCCCCTGGGCATGAACCTGGGAAAAACCATACTTGGAATTTTATACATCGGGGCGGTGCTTTTGCTAACAGGGATAAGCCCGATTGGCAGCCGTGAATTCCTGCTTCTTGGGGCAAGCGGGCTGCTGGGCATTGCTTTAGGAGATACACTCTTCTTCAGGGCTTTGATATATCTTGGCCCACGGTTAACAGTTTTATTAGGGACAGCCGGCCCCGTAGTTACAGTCTTGTTAGCAGTTATATTCTTGAAAGAAAGGCCATCGCTTCAGGCATGGATAGGCATTATTCTTGTATTAACGGGTATTACCTGGATACTGTGGAAACACTCACCTAAAGCAAGAACACAAAGCAATTATCTTCCGGGAATAAAATATTTATTGTTATCAATCGCCTGTACTTCAATAGGGATAATTTTTGCCAAAATAGGAGTGAGCTCAACTTCTGCGTTACAGGCGCTCTTCATACGTTTTTTGGGCGGGGCTGTCGGCTTAGCTGTATTTGGATGCGCAAGCCGCAAATTAACAACGTGGCTTCTTCCTTTTAGGAACTTGCGTTTACTTAAATTTATTGCATTTACAGTTTTAGTCGTTGTCTTTGGGGGATTCTGGCTCTTTCTTTTATCGCTTAAGTATATAGATGCCTCTATCGCTACTATCCTTAACTCTACTGAACCGCTTTTTATTCTGCCTCTGGCAGCATTTGTATTAAAAGAAAAAATATCTCTTTCTGAAATTACCGGGGCAATTGTAGCGGTAGGCGGCGTAGTGCTTATATTTATCGGATAGATTTTCCGGGGAAGAACGTCCTGAACGCGTAATAGATATCAAAAAATATATTTCGCTCTTTTATGCTTCGTTTTAACCTGGGTAAAATATAAGAAAGGCGAAGATAAAACTTCCTGTAAAATTTCCTATAGTATCTATTCAGCACTTTCCAGCTTAAATTTGGATGCTCCCAAACTTCTTCCGTATCATGAAAATTGTATTTTCCCCAGTCCTTTGATTTTATCCTGCCTTCCCGGTCCAGTTCTTCAAGAAGGGCGGTGGAAGGAAAAGGCAGGGCAAGGGTCACTTTTGCATATTCAGGGCTTAGTTCAATAGCGAAATTTATTGTCTCTTCCATGGAGTTGATTGTTTCCGCAGGCATGCCAAACATGAAAAACGCTACAGTTTCCAGGCCCGCATCTTTGGCCATTCTAAAAGCGTTCCTGCTTTGAGCAAGAGTTATATTTTTATGCATCTGCCCCAATATCTTTTCATCTCCAGACTCCGGGCCGTAACTTATTGCATAACATCCTGTATCTTTAGCCATCCTTAGAAATTCCATATCAACGGAATCTACCCGCACGCCCGCCCATATGTTCCAGGGAAAATGCAATTTATTTGCTTTGATAAGCCTGCAGATTTCTTTGGCCCGTTCGAGGTCAGTTGTAAACTGGTCATCCCATATATGGATTTCCTTAAACCCGCAACTAAGCATATATTTGATTTCTTCAATAACTCTTGCGGGGCTTTTGACGCGAAATTCCCTGCCAAATATATTTTTATTACAAAAACTGCACTCATAAACGCATCCCCGGGAAGTAGTTAGGGGCCCTACTGGGTTCTGCCGGCTGCATATCCTTGAACTCCTGTATTTTTTTAAATCAAAGAGGCTCCAGTCAGGAAATGGGAGCTCATCTAAGCTGCCTATCCTCTCCCGCCGCGGGGTTGATACAATGCTTCCCCCTTCTCTAAAATAAATACCTTTTATTGTTTTTAGCTCCCTACCGGATACCAATTCCGGGAACGTTATATCCCCTTCCCCGCTTACTACAATATCAATTTCACTATTCAATAACGTTTCTTCGGGAAGGGAAGTCGCGTGTACACCGCCTGCGACTATCCTTGTGCATGGAGAAATTTCTTTTATCCGCCTGCTTAATTTAAGGGCTTCGGGGAAAAGCGGCGTGGTAAATGTTATACCTGCGTATTCCGGGCTATATTCCGCCAGGTGCCTGACAAGCTCCCCATCCGGATTATTAGATATAGAAAGGTCCAATATTTTTACTTCATGACCTTCTTTTTTCAATGAAGCCGCCAGCACTGCCAGTGACCTTATAGGCAAATGAGGTACTGCCGCCCTAATCATAGACTGCGAGTATACCTTAATATATGATGCAGGATTTACAAGAGTTATTGTTGCCATTTTAAGTTATCCCGGAGATTCTTTATAAACTTCATACAGACTGTCCGCTTTTTCTAAGTTATATTCATAAATAAAATACCGCCGCCCGGGGTAATATTTTATCAACCGGGTATTTTTTTCTCCTAAATCCAGGGCATACAAAATATCATCCTGGAGGCCAGGAGAATTCTGCGATAATCCTGCCAGGTACACAGGATGGACAACAGGAAGAGAAACCGATTGCCTGGAATTTTCTTTGTCCGTTAAGGCCTCGCATATAAAGGCATGGTATATATAGTAAACAGGGTTAAGCTTTATAAAGATTATTGTATTATGGATACCGCTGTTTCTAACTGCGCTAAGCATCCTCGCTTTCCCGTAACAAATAATATCCTTTCTGGACTTCCAAAAGTGCGGCTGCCATAATAAAATGCTATATAGAAAACATATGCCGACAAAAACAAAAATAAACCTCCGCCCCGCTTCCTTTGGAATGCCAATTTTGCGTAACAATAGCGGCGCCTTGGCAATGCCTCTTGCCGTCAAAAGTAACAGCGCCGGAGAAGCAGCATGCCAATATTTAATATTGGGGGACCAATAGAAAAAATGCCCCAGCAATATAGAAAAAAATAAAAATATCAGCAGGATATCCCATTTGTTCTTCCTGAAAAATAAAAATGGGATAAAGATAAAAACCAGGCTCACAGGCCAACCGAACAAATCCCTGTTCAAAAGAATAAAATTCCTATTCATATTTACTATTGCTTCAATAGGGCCAAATACATATAGGGCGCCAGATGCATAGCGCCCTATATAAGGCGCAATATGAAACCCGGGGTAGTCATACTTTAATATAGGGTACCTGTCGGAAACATTATAGGTTAAGGTAAAGGGGCTGCCTGTCAGTTGCCAGATATACCATAAAAAAAACAAGAGAAATATTACAAACCCGCAACTGAATAAATATGCTTTTTGGAAGATATCTTTCTTTCTTTTAAAAAACAAGTAACCTAAATAAATAATAAACGGCAGACTGACAAACAACGCGGAATACGGCCTGGTAATAAACGCCGCCCCCAAAGATAATCCCGATAATACAGGGTATCGCTTCTTATCTTTCTTAAGCATACTGGAAAAAAAGAGGATAAATAACAGGATAAAAAATAAAGCCGGGGTTTCGCTTTCAAATGTCCCATTACAAAACAATAAGAAAGGCGAGAAAAACGCAAGTATTGAAGCATATATACCTATCCTTTTGTTATAAAGCTCCCTGCCAAGGATATAAATTACGATTAAAGACAACGAAGCTAAAATCGGGTTAACAATCCACAGGGGGAGCTTAAACATAATCCCCAGCGTCAATATTAAAGAAAAACCCGGCGGATACCTTGAATACCATTTTCCGTCCTGGGCTACGTCGGTCGGGATGCAGAAGTGGTCTACTGACAAAGGAGTCGGCGCGTATAACCTGCCTGTGCTGAATATCTTTGCCTGGTTGATGTAGGATACAGAATCCATGAAGACAGGGGCGGTTTCAAAGATAAAATAGGCCGCCAGGCAGTTAATTAAGAAATATAAAACAAAGATAACGGCCAAAAAATGACTCTCTTTTATCCTCTTGAGCGAATTTGTCAGCTTGACCAGGCATCCTTGCTTTATTCTTCCGGATAAGAATGTTATCAAGAAAGAAATAGCTGCTATAATTAAAAAGTCTCTTAAGAAATGTGATTCTGCAAAAGGCCGCATCGAACCGAATTTATCAGGTATAAACGGAAGTTTAACTCCAAGGTTAAGAAAGAACAAGATTATCAATATTATGATAATCCATTGGCTGATTCTTTTGGTTAAATCTCTAAGCTTCATCTGTTTCAACTATTTAATATGTGTCTTCTGTAATTTTTAATGCAGCTTCTATAGATTCATCCATATTGTTGTGCCAAAATTCCCCTGTCCGGCCTAAACAGGTGAGGTTACGGAACCTGCTTAATTTATTTTTTACAGTCTCCAGCTCTTTAAGATAATTTAATTTATATATAGGATAAGTATTGGCAATCTTCTCAATGTGTATATTGTCAATGTCTTGCTTATGGCATAACCCTATCCTGGCTAAATCAGCGATTAAGCGTCCCCTGATAAAGCCCGGGTCGCTCCATAGTAAATTGTTATGCCTGCAAGTAAACTCAACACATAAACTATCCCTGCCAGAAGGAACATTATCCTTATCAAAATTTCGCGGGAAGGAGACCCTCACAAAACTTAAATCGCTATCTCCAAAATAAATCCATTGCTCCTTCCTTCTTAATGGTTTATTGATTTCAATGTTACAGATAACGGAATTCAGGTATTCCAAGTCAGGGGCCCCCAGGTTTAATTGCCGGGCGAGTTCTGTTATCGGAGCAGTATAAATAAGGCGGTCAAATTCTACCGTTGCCTTATCGGCTCCGGTATATTTTAAAGAAGTGACCCTGTTATCCCCCAGGCCGAAAGAAATGTTATTAACGCCCTTGATTATCTTTCCCCCTTTTTCGCTTATCATCTCGCCCAGGTTTTGGGTAAATCTGCCGCATCCGCCTTTGGGGTATAAAAATCTCATTTTGGAACCCATTGTTTTATATGCCAACCTCGAAAAATCAAACAAAGAATCCATTTTAATATTTTTATCAATAATTGCTTTTTCTAAAGATACTTTTATCCAATCACTGTGCAATTCTTCGCAAGGGGCACAACAGAATTTTTCCGTATAATCCTTGAAAACAAGGCCAAACAATGTCTTGCCATACCTGCGGATTGCCGAATTCTTAAAATCCTGCCTTTCAGGCCCCGGCTTCAAAAACATATCAAAAAACAATTTTAACAATAAATTAGGTGGCAATTTAATAAACGCATCCGGCCCGGGCGGCCAGGAAAAATACCTGTTTAATAAATGGATACTGTTCCTGCGGCCGATAACAATATAATCCCGCTTTAACATAAACCTGATAAATTTATCCACGCCTTCTTTGGCAGTAAAAAATCTGTGCGGCCCTATGTCAAAAATAAAACTACCGTAGCGAAAACTCCTGGATAGCCCTCCGATATCAGGTTCTTTTTCTAAAATAATGACATCATGCCCCTTATCAATAAGCCTGTATCCGGCAGTTAAGCCCGCTATCCCTGCGCCGATAATAATATACTTCATACTTTATTTTCCTTTTTGTAAATACAGGAATTTCTCAAAATCAACCCGCGGAGGCAATTGTTCATATTGAAGCCAGTTCCCGGTTCTCTTGGACCAATTAAGCCTTGCGCCCCTATAATCTATGATTGTCCGGTTATCAGTTACTATGTCTTTTATCGGGCCATATATTTTTTCAAGAGAAACCTTGTCCAAAATAAGATGTTTTAATAAATCTTCTGCATTATTTATATTGGATATCATAAGCTCGGTTTTTACTTCCGGGCTCAATGATTTAAACCTGTTCTTTAAATATTCAGGAGAAAAGTTAATCCCCCCCGGATCTACAGTCCCGATAAGGGATGCTCCCCCTCCAATATACGGGCTTAGAGGAAGAGTTGAAAAAAGCGCAAAATGCGGGAATACCTCTGAAAAAGTCTTCAATAAAACCTTAGAATGGTCAATTTTATTTTCTACCAGCATATTTTGGGTAATGGGGAAGAATACAGCTATAACTCCTCCGGGGTTAAGTTTATTTTTACATAACTGCAGGAAATCCTTTGTGAATAAAAATATTGTATCAGAAAAAACATAGCTAAAAGGATAAACAAGGATAACATCATATTTTCTTTTTGTTAAAAACAGGAAATTCCTTCCGTCGTCAACAATAAGATTAACCTTAGGGTTATCAAAAACAGGATCCGAATTATTTATAAAAAATCTTTTAGCATCAAACGTTTCCGCGCATATTTCAACATTATCTACCCTCTCAATGTTATTATGCAGGCTGAGTGAATAAGCAGTAACGCCTGTCCCAAATCCGATATTAACAACTGCGTGTGGATTACTATGAAGAACCATCGGAATATGCGCCTTTAAACGGTGATTACTCCTTAGCCTTCCGGCTGGGGAAGTTTCCGCGGGTATTTGTGTCCTCTCAGAGTACTTAATTGTAAAAATATCGCCTTGTTTAAATACGCCCACGGAAGAAACTATACCTTCTTTATAAAATACTA
>JAQTVG010000039.1 GCA_028706895.1 Candidatus Omnitrophota bacterium | reverse complement strand
CTGTCTTTATTGGCGCTTTCTCCCGAAACCCGCGCAAATTCTTCCATAAGCCGGCGCTGTTCGGAAGTCAGGCGCGTAGGAATTTCCACGTTTACCCTTACCAATTCATCCCCAATTCCCCTGCCATGGACATCGGGTATGCCTTTTTCTTTAAGGCGGAATATTCTCCCCGGCTGTGTCCCGGCGGGTATCTTCATTTCAACTTTTCCGCCGATAGTAGGAACTTCTACCTCAGCTCCTAACATAGCATTCACCATGCTGATAGTTATTTCTGTTGATAAATCATTATTGTGCCTCTGAAAAATATCATGCGGCTCAACTTCAATAATAACATATAAATCTCCGTGCCCTGCTGTGCCCGCCTCGCCTTCGCCGCGTATCCTTAAATGAGAACCCGTATCCACCCCGGGAGGAATTTTTACTTTAATATGGCGGGTTACTTTTGTCCGGCCTTCGCCGCGGCATTCAGGGCAAGGAGTTTGTATAACTGAACCTTCGCCCCTGCAGCGAGGACAAGTCTGGGCAAGCTGGAAGAAACCGCTTGATACAACTACACGGCCAGAGCCTTTACATTGGGAACAGGTAATCTTTTTAGTGCCCGGCTTTGCGCCGCTGCCGGAACAAGCCTGGCATACTTCATAGCGCGGGGCAGTAATTGTTTTTTCTACCCCGTTTGCCGCTTCTTCTAAAGTTATATCTATGGTGATTTCTAAATCCCTGCCTCGCCGCGCGCGGCTGGCGCCGCCGCCCCTCGCGCCGCCGAAAATATCATAGCCTAAATCGCTGAATATCTCATCAAATATGCCTCCGCCAAGGCCATAATCTCCCATCCCCTGGAATACGCTGCCAAAATCCGCTCCCTTAAAAATATCTTCATAAGCATATTTCTGGTCTATTCCTGAATGGCCGTATTGGTCGTAAAGAGCGCGCTTCTGGGAATCAGAAAGCACGGCATATGCCTCAGAGATTTCTTTAAACTTCTCTTCCGCTTCTTTCTTCTGTTCGTGAGGCACGCGGTCCGGGTGATAACGTAATGCCATCTCCCTGTAAGCCTTTTTTATCTCATCAAGGCTTGCGCTCTTTTTAACTCCCAATACTTCGTAATAATCACGCTTTGTTGCAGGCATTATTTCTTATCGTCTTCCTCTTTATATTCCGCATCAATAATATCTTCGGCTTTTTTATTATCTTCCTGCGACCCCTGCTCTTGCGCTCCCCCCTGCGATTGCCCGGCATCTTGCGCCTTGCCTTGCTGCTGCTGTTTTTGCGCTGCCTGCTTATAAATCTCTTCGGCCAATTTATGGGAAGCTTTGGTTAAATCTTCCGACGCCTTCTTAATCCTGTCTACATTCTTATCTTTAATGGCAGTCTTCAAATCATTTAGTTTTGCTTCTATATCTGCGCGCTCTGCCTGGCTTACTTTATCGCCATAATCCTTAAGCGATTTTTCCGTCGCATAGGAAAGGTTATCCGCCTGGTTAATAACTTCTACTTCTTCTTTTTTCTTTGTGTCTTCAGCGGCAAATTTATCCGCGTCTTTAACCATTTTATCAATCTCTTCCTTAGAAAGTTTTTTAGGCGCGGTAATGCGTATAGACTGCTCTTTGCCTGTGCCTAAATCCTTGGCTGAGACATGGACAATACCGTTAGCGTCAATATCAAAAGTAACCTCAACCTGCGGTATGCCGCGCGGAGCTGCGGGGATACCTACTAAATCAAACCTGCCCAATTCCACATTATCATCAGCCATGGAGCGCTCGCCCTGAAGTACGCGGATAGTTACCGCGGTCTGGTTGTCCGCTGCCGTAGAAAAAGTCTGGCTCTTTCTTGTAGGTATGGTGGTGTTACGGTCAATCAACTTTGTATTTACCCCGCCCAAAGTCTCAATACCTAATGATAAAGGGGTAACATCAAGCAATAATACATCCTTTACATCACCCTTAATGATTGCTGCCTGGATAGCTGCGCCTAACGCAACGCACTCCATCGGGTCAACTCCACGCTCTATTTTTTTGCCGAAATAATCCTCTACGAATTTCTGGACAATAGGCATTCTTGTAGGGCCGCCAACCATGATGATTTTATCAATACCCTTATCGCCGAAACTTGCGCCTTCTTTTTCAAAAGCGCTTTTAGCGTCTTTTAAAGCCTGTTCCAACGGGCCGCGGCATCTTTCAATAATAGGATTAACCAGCTCTTCAAGTTTGGCGCGGTTAATGGACATAGTCAAATGTTTTGGCCCGGTCGCATCCGCGGTAATAAAAGGCAAATTGATATCGGTAGTCAGCGTGCTTGAAAGCTCAACCTTTGCTTTTTCTGCTGCTTCACGCAACCTCTGCATCGCCATCTTGTCATTACGTAAATCAATTCCGGTTTCGCGTTTGAATTGGCTGGCGATATAATCTATTAACACATTATCCATATCAGTTCCGCCCAGCTGCGTATCGCCGCTAGTAGCCATGACTTTAAATCCGCCTTCTTTCCACATCTCCATGATAGTTACATCAAGGGTACCGCCTCCGAAATCAAAGACTAAGATTTTTAATTCTTTGCCTGCTTTCTCTAACCCATACGCAAGACAGGCCGCAGTAGGCTCGTTAATTATACGTAAGACCTTAAGCCCGGCTATTTCTCCGGCATCCTTTGTAGCTGTCCTCTGGTTGTCATCAAAATATGCGGGGCAGGTAATTACTGCTTCTTCAACCTTGTCTCCGAGGTATGCCTCGGCATCCTGTTTTATTTTCTGCAGGATAAAAGCGGAAATCTGCTGGGGCGTATATTCGTTGCCAAAAACCTTAAAATGAAAATCAGTCCCCATTTTACGTTTGGCTGCCTGAATTGTTCCTTCAGGGTTAATAGCTGCCTGGCGCCTTGCCGGCTCGCCGACTAAACGCTGCCCGTCTTTAGTAAAAGCAACGTAAGAGGGAAATGCCTTACCAGAAGCTACGCCTGCGCCTTCAGCAGACGGAAGTATTACTGGCCTGCCGCCCTCCATTACTGCCGCAGCTGAATTAGAAGTACCTAAATCAATCCCTATAACTTTTGCCATTGCTAACCTCCCTGCCCAGAAAGGGCGCACCGGCCAATCCGATATGGCCGGGTGTGACCTTATTTTTTAGAAACTTTTACTTTTGCCGTCCTGATGACCCTGTCATTAAGCAAATAACCTTTTTGTAATTCCTCTACAATCGTATGCTCCGGCAAATCCTTATTCTCCGCCTGCATCAATGCTTCGTGATAATTGGGGTCAAATATTTTACCTTCTGCCTCAATGGGCTTAACTCCATACTCCTTTAACATTTCATACAGGTGCGCCAATATCATTTCTACGCCCTTTAGAAAAACCTGCAAATCCTGATGCTTAGATTGCGCCAAATCCACTGTGCGCTCTAAATCATCCAGTATATTTAACAATTCTAATATAATGCCTTCGTTGGCAAATTTTACAAAATCCTGTTTTTCTTTATCAAGGCGCTTACGCGTATTATCAAAATCCGCCTGGAGCCTAAGCAGTTTATCCTGGTATTCCTTGGCCTTATCCGCGTCCTCTTTTAATTTCAGGTATTCGGATTCTTTTAAGGAGATAACCTGTTCTTCTTTTACCTCACTTAGCGGCTCTTTTTTATTCTCTTCGTGGTTCTGTTTATGGTTTTGCATTTTTAGAATACTTTAAATGCCGCTCATTACTTCAGTCAGGACCCCGGAAATATATTCCAACGCCGGAATAGTATGTTTGTATTCCATACGCATCGGGCCCAGGACCGCAAGCCTGCCGGACGACTTACCCTTAGTGCGATAAGTTGAGACTACCAGGGAACATCCCTCCATACCCGGGCAATCCAACTCCTCGCCGATATAGACTTTTACCTTATCGCTAAAATCCCTGTTGATGATATTTAATAAATATTGTTTGTCTTCAATTACCTTGATTAAAAGGCGTATTTTCTGGGAATCCTGGAATTCCGGCTGGTTTAAAACAAGGCTTATACCTCTATAAAAGAATCTCTCCTGTGACTCCGGGAACGAACTTATCCCGGCGTAATGGGTAATAGCAGATATAATTTCAGTAGTCTTATCTAATGCCTCTTCCACCCGGCTCATCTTCCTTTTATATTCTTTAGTAATCTGCTCTTTCTCCTCATCTATAAGCTCTACCTGGGAAAGCAGGAAATCTACGTAATAACGGTATCCTTTTTTTGTGGGAATCCTGCCTCCGGATGTATAAGGATGCGTAAGATAATTAGCTTCTTCAAGTTCCGCGAATATATTCCTGATAGTAGCCGGGCTCAAATCAAACTCCGCGGCAATATCTTCTGAGGCAACAGGCTGGGCGTTCTTGATGTATCTGTTTATGGTCGCAGAAAGGACCGCCCTTCTCCTAGACTCATAATCCACTGTTTTTACCATAATTGCTCCCCTTTTAGCACTCTTTGCTCAGGAATGCTAAGGGATAATTTTAACACAAATTCCTGCTTAGTCAAGGGCTTATCTAAAAACTATTTTCCCTTTTTCATCCAAATCCGCCGATACTTTTGCGCCTTCCTTTAAAGAGCCGTCCAATAGCTTAAGTGAAAGAGGATCCTGGATATATCTTTGGATAACTCTCTTTAAAGGCCTGGCTCCAAAGTTAGTATCAAAGCCATTTTCTACCAGGAACCCCTTTGCTTTCTGGGAAATATCCAGCTTAATGCCCTGTTCCAGCAATTTCTTGTAAAGCGGCTCAAGCTCCATATCTACTATCCTGTTAATATCTTCCTTGCTTAAAGGATTAAATATCAGGATCTCGTCAATACGGTTTAAAAATTCTGGCCGGAAAGTCCTTTTGACCTCGTCCATAAGCTTATCTTTCATATCTTTATAAGCGGCCTCGGTTATGTTCTTAAATCCGAGCGAGCCGCGGCTCTGAAGCAGCTCCGCGCCTATATTTGAGGTCATAATTATGACAGTATTCTTAAAGTTAACTGTCCTGCCTTGCCCATCGGTAAGCCTTCCTTCGTCTAAAATCTGCAGGAGTATATTAAATACCTCCGGATGGGCTTTTTCTATCTCATCTAGCAGGATAACCGCATAGGGCCTGCGCCTTACCTTCTCGGTAAGCTGTCCTCCTTCTTCATAACCAACATATCCGGGTGGCGCGCCGATAAGGCGGGATACGCTGAACTTTTCCATGTATTCAGACATATCTATCCTTATAACCGCGTTTTCATCGTCAAACAAAAACCATGCTAACGTTTTAGCCAATTTGGTTTTTCCCACACCGGTTGGCCCTAGAAAAATAAACGAACCCATAGGTTTTGATTCATCGCCAAGCCCTGAACGGGAGCGCCTGACACAATTAGATATAACGCTGACCGCCTCATCCTGGCCGATAACCTTTGCCTTGAGCCGCTCTTCCATCTTGACTAACTTTTCAACATCAGCTTCCATTAGTTTAGTTAAAGGGATGCCTGTCCATTCAGAGACCACCATGGCAATATCCTGCTCATCCACTTCCTGCCTGAGCATTATCGGGCTATTCCTCGATGCGTGTAATTTATCATTATATTCTTTTAATTCCTTATCCAGCTCAATCAATCTGCCGTATTTGATTTCTGCGACCCTGCCTAAATCTCCGGATTTTTCCGCAAGGCTCGCTTCATTTCTTAATTCTTCAATTTTTTGTTTTATCTCCTGTATCTTTGAAATTACTACTTTCTCTTTCTCCCATTGTTTCTTTTTAGAATCTAAATCTTTTTTCAGGTTTTCTAATTCATCTTCAATTTTCTTAAGCCGCGCGATAGCGGGCTTATCTTTTTCTTTCGTCAACGCCTGTTTTTCTATCTCCAGCTGCATAACCTTTCTTTGTATAATATCTATTTCCGTGGGGACGCTGTCTATCTCCATGCGTAAACGCGAAGCTGCTTCATCAATCAAATCTACCGCCTTGTCAGGCAGGTGCCTGTCGGTTATATAGCGGTGCGACAGCGCCGCGGCTGCGATTAATGCTGAATCTTTGATGCGCACGCCGTGGTGCACTTCATATTTTTCTTTTAAACCGCGCAATATAGCTATCGTGTCTTCTACAGAAGGCTCATCAACAAATACGGGCTGGAAGCGCCTCTCTAAAGCACGGTCTTTTTCAATGTATTTGCGGTATTCATCCAAAGTAGTGGCTCCTATACAGCGCAAAGCACCGCGCGCAAGCATTGGCTTTAACATATTGGACGCGTCTATCGCGCCTTCAGCTGCGCCGGCGCCGACGATAGCATGGAGTTCGTCTATAAACAATATAACTTGCCCGTTTTTGCTCTGCATCTCTTTTAAGACTGCCTTAAGCCTGTTTTCGAATTCTCCTCTAAATTTTGTCCCTGCTACCAGGCTGCCTAAATCAAGGGAAATAATCCTTTTCTCTTTTAAACCCTCAGGCACATCACCCGCGACGATGCGCTGGGCCAGGCCTTCTACAATCGCTGTCTTGCCCACTCCTGCGTCACCGATTAAAACCGGATTATTTTTTGTGCGCCTGGACAATACCTGTATAAGCCTGCGGATTTCTTTATCGCGGCCGATAACAGGGTCAAGCTTCAAGCTTTCAGCTAAACCCGTAATATCCTGTCCATATTTTTCAAGGGCATTAAATTTCTCTTCCGGATTCTCATCAGTTATGCGATGGCTGCCGCGAATCTGGGCAAGCACCGACAAAACTTTTTCCTTATCAACGCCACGCTTTTTAAGTTCGCCTGCAACCGCTGATTCATTATCCGATAATAATGCCAATAATATATGTTCGCTGGAAATAAACTCATCTTTCAGGAATTTTGCTTCTTTTTCGGCATTACTAAACAATTTGTTCATCCTGGCAGATAAATAAACCTGGGCATTACCTCCTGCTACAGACGGCCTCTTGTGTAAATCTTCTTCAATAAACTTGATAATGGAAAACGTAGGAATGCTTAATTTATCCAAAGCGCTTGCGATAATATTCCCCTCCTGGCGTAAACAGGCATAAAGTAAATGCTCCGGTTCAACCTGCTGGTTGCCGGATTCCGTAGCAAAACTAATTGCATCCTGGAGGGCTTCCTGTAATTTTACGGTTAATTTATCCAATCTCATATCGGCCCCTTGCCTTTCTTATAAATTTATTGGCACTCTTGTTAAGCGAGTGCTAACGATTAAAGAAAAAAATTTACTCTTCTTTTTCCAGTATTATTTTTATGCCATGGATATTTACGTGCTTATCTTCCATCAGATAATGAATGTACTCCAATCGCTTTATATCTTTTAAGGAATAAAGCCTGCTCTTTTTACCTATTCTTTTGGGATGGACTACACCAGCTTTATCTAATTGGCGCAAGGTCCACACAGGCAAATCTACTAACCTGCTGACAACGCTGATTACATAAACAGGCTCATCCGGGCTGATATAAATATCAAACAGAGGCATATAGCCATCCCCTTTTTATTCAAGACGCTTTCCAAGCCAATCGGGACACTGTCCCTTTAAGGGGTACAGTGTCCGCTTTGAGTTGGAAAGCGTCTCTGTTTTGATTAAAGGATAACATATAATAATAGATTTGTCAATTAAATCTAATAATATTTATTAGATATTCTAACTGAGCTCTTCTATATCCTTATAGCTCAATAACTTTTGTGATAGAATTCTTGGTACACTTAGTTTTATTTTTATGCCTTTTTGAAGATATTTTATATCTTCAACCTTACCTTGGCGATAACATAAATCTACCAAGTCCATACGGGAGAGAGGCACTAAAAGTGTGA
>JAQTVG010000038.1 GCA_028706895.1 Candidatus Omnitrophota bacterium | reverse complement strand
ATATAATAATTAACCTGTTGCTGTCATTCGGCCTAAAGGCTGTATCCCGGGCTGACGGCTTATTCGTTTAATAATCGCAAGCGAAAGACGGATGAAAAAAAGATTTTTTTTAACTCTAACGTTAATTTTGGCAGCGCCTATCGCGGCATATACCTATGACGACGGAGATTTTCAGGTCTGGCATACCGAAATTCAGGAAAAAGAAATTAATAAAGAATCCAGGCTGACCTTAGAAGAGGAGCTTCGTTTTGGCGATGACGCGAGCGAACTTTATTATTACTACTTTGATATAGGATACGCTTATGATGTAAACAAAAATTTAACCCTGGGCTTGAATTACAGGCAGATCTATGACAAAAAACAGCCCTACAATAAATTCAAAATAGAAAACAGGCCCCATATAAATGCTACCCTGAAATACGCATTGTCGGGGTTTCAATTGGACGACCGTAACCGCCTTGAATACAGGCACTTTGATTACCAGGAGGATAGCTGGGAATACCGGAATAAATTTACCGTGAAGTTCCCCTGGAAATTCACCAGGCTGCAAATACAGCCTTATCTGGCAGATGAGATATTCTTAAAATTAAACGGCATAGATTTAAACCGGAACAGGCTTTATTCCGGTTTCATGTTCACTGTTTTAAAAAACCTGAAAGCGGAAATTTATTATTTACTGCAAAAAACCAAGAGTTCCGGGAAATGGACGGCTGTTAATGTACTGGGTTCAAAAGTTAAAGTCAGCTTCTAACCCAGGGTACAAATCCAACCCTTTACTTCCTCTTTTTAAAGTGATATAATTATCAGGCAAAGGTTTCTAGCATTTAAGATAAAGCATATATTTCAACAAAAAAGAGAGATTGTATGCAGGATCGCAGGGTATTTGAGCGGTTTAATATTGAAATCCCCGTTAAATTCCATAGCTTGAATAGCGATGTCAAGGGGACCGGCAAGATGATAAATGTAAGCGCCGGGGGCGGCGGGATGGTGGTAACTACAAAATACCTGTTGCCTTCTACGCCTTTAGAGATACAGCTTCTTATACCCGACAACAAAGACCCTCTTACCGCTACCGGAAAAGTAATCTGGCTCAAAGCGATTGAACCCACCCTTTTTTTGGCCGGAGTTGAGTTTGATAAAGTAGATTTTATGGGCATAGCGCGGGCTTTAAGGTTGCATAAATAAATATATCCGCGGTATTCATTAAGTTTAAAAACCAGGAGGCTAATATGGATGAAATACTTGAGATATTAGAAAAGGACGCGCGCACAACAGTTGAAGATATTGCCAAGATGCTAAAAAAGAAGCCTCAACAGGTAAAAGATGCAATAAAGAAATATGAAAAAGAAGGCATAATATTGAAGTATAAGACAGTAATCAACAGGGAGTTGTTTAAAGAGACAGATTCGCAAGTCCGCGCCCTGATAGAAGTTAACATCACCCCTCAAAAAGACGTAGGGTTTGATAAAGTTGCCGAGCGTATATATTCATTTCCGGAGGTATCCAGTTGTTACCTTATCTCCGGCACGTATGATTTATTGTTGATTGTTGAAGGGAGGGATTTACATACGGTATCCAGGTTTGTGGCCGAGAAACTATCTCCCTTAGAAAATGTCAAGGGCACAAGCACGCACTTTTTGCTGAAGAAATACAAAGAAGATGGCGTCATGTTAAAACACAAGGAAGAAAATAAGAGGATAGCTATATCATATTAAATGAAAGATATTATTTCCAAAAAAGTTGAAAGCATGCAGCCCTCCGGAATCCGGGCATTCTTTGATTTAGTCCTGGGGATGAAGGACGTTATATCGCTGGGAGTAGGAGAGCCGGATTTTGTTACCCCCTGGCAGATACGCGAGGCAGGGATATATTCTCTGGAAGAAGGGTTTACATCCTACACTTCCAATAAAGGGCTGTATAAATTAAGATTAAGCATAAACCGTTATTTAAAGAATAGGTATGGCCTGGAATATTCTCCCGATGAAGAGATGCTCATTACTGTAGGGGTAAGCGAGGCGTATGATTTGGTTTTACGTTCAATTATAAACCCGCACGATAAGGTATTAATTCCAATACCCAGCTATGTTTCTTACGGCCCGCTTACGGAATTGGCAGGCGGGATACCTGTATACATAGATACCGAGAATGATGCTTTTAAGCTGACGCCTAAAGTATTGGAGAAGCATATTGATGCTAAGACAAAAGCCCTGATTTTAAATTATCCCACAAACCCCACAGGCGTCTCTTACACAAAGAAGGAATTGAGTGAAATAAACAAGGTTGCGTTAAAACATAAACTGTTGTGTATTACCGACGAGATTTACGGCGACCTGACCTATGATTTTGAGCATACTCCGTTTCCTACCTTTGCCGGTGCAAGGGATAATACCGTTTATCTTAACGGCTTCTCCAAGAGTTACGCTATGACCGGCTGGCGGGTGGGTTTTGCCTGCGGGCCAAAAGAAATAATCGCAGCTATGACCAAGATTCATCAATATACAATTATGTGTGTTTCTATCACAAGCCAAATGGCTGCGTGTGAAGCATTAGAGACAGGCAGGAAGTCTGTTGAAGAGATGAAACGTGAATACAAAAGGCGGCGGGAATTCATCACGGATGGTTTATGCAAATTGGGTTTTGGGTGCGCTAAGCCGCAAGGCGCCTTTTACGCGTTCCCTTCAATTAAAAATACCGGCCTTGACGCTATGGAGTTTGCTAAGAGGTTACTGAAGGAACAAAAGGTAGCGGTAGTCCCCGGTACGGCATTCGGCGAACAATACAAGGATTATATACGCATATCCTATGCTTCCAGTTTTGACAATCTTAAGGAGGCATTGATAAGGATAGGAAATTTTTTGAAAACAAAACAGGGGAGGAAACAATAGCATGAAGCTTAAAACAAAATCTGACGTAATGAAAATGGTGAAGGAATGTAAAGTAAGGTATATCAGGCTCTGGTTTACGGATGTTTTGGGGTTCCTGAAGGGTTTTACCATAACTGTAGATGAATTGCCCCGCGCGATGGGCGATGGAATGGGTTTTGACGGCTCTTCCATTGAGGGATTCGCCAGGATAGAAGAATCCGATATGATCGCCCGGCCTGACCCGGCTACATTTGCTATATTGCCGTGGGAGTCAAAGGAGCAGCCGGTAGCCAGGATGTTTTGTGATATATATACTCCCAGCGGTAAACCTTTTGAGGGCGACCCCAGGTATATATTAAAAAAGAACCTCGAGCGCGCCAAGAAACTCGGTTTTACTTATTATGTCGGACCGGAATTGGAATATTTCTATTTTAATAACCCCAGGAATACAATCGTGCTGGATAAGGGCGGGTATTTTGATTTGACTCCTTTAGACGTCGCTCAGAGTGTAAGGAACGATACCGTCAGCGCCCTTGAGAGCCTCGGTATTATCGTAGAATACAGCCATCATGAAGTAGCTTCCAGCCAGCATGAAATTGACTTAAGGTATTCGGATGCGCTCTCTATGGCGGATAATGTTATGACTTACCGCCTGGTAGCCAAGGAGATAGCCCAGGGCAAGGGCCTACATGCCAGTTTTATGCCGAAGCCGATTTACGGGATAAACGGGTCAGGGATGCATGTCCACCAGTCGTTATTCAAGGGAGGAAGAAACGCATTCTTTGACGCGAAAGATAAGTATCATCTTTCGGCTGTAGGTAAGTCTTATACCGCAGGCCTGTTAAAACACGCCCGGGAGATCACCTCCATTACCAGCCAGTGGGTCAATTCTTACAAGCGCCTTGTTCCGGGTTATGAGGCCCCTGTTTATATTTGCTGGGCGCAAATGAACCGTTCGGCATTGGTCCGTGTGCCGATGTATAAACCAGGTAAAGAAAAGGCAACGCGCATTGAATACCGTTCACCCGACCCTGCCTGTAACCCATATTTGGCATTTTCGGTTATGTTGGCGGCGGGATTAGAAGGAATGGAAAAAAACTATGCATTATCTGAACCTGCAAATGACAATATCTACCATATGACCGACGAACAGAGGCAGCGCGCTAAGATTGGTTCTTTGCCTGAGGATTTGTTAGAGGCAATAAAAATCACGGAGAAATCAGAGTTTATTAAGAAGGCCTTAGGCGATGAGCTCTTTTATTTCTTTATCCGTAACAAGAAGATGGAGTGGGATGAATATAAGGCGCAGGTCACGCAGTATGAGATAGATAAGTATTTACCTATACTTTAAATGGCAAAGAAAAAAGAATCCTATGAAATATATTTAAAACAGATTGAGGCGCTGTCTAAAGTAGCGAATTTAATTACTTCGGGCCTTTATTTAGAAGAGCTTTTGCGCCTCATTGTTAATGTTACTGCCGAGGTGATGAATTCCAAAGTCTCTTCTTTAATGCTCCTTGACCCTGATAGAAAAGAGTTGGTGGTACGCGCTACGCAATCAATCTCTGAGGCGTATAACAAGAAACCCAACATTAAATTAGGAGAGGGCATCGCAGGTATAGTTGCCAGGGATAATAAGCCGTTATCTGTCCTGGATGTCAAAAAAGAAAGCCGTTACCTGAACCAGGATATTGCCAAAAAAGAAGGGTTGTGTTCTTTGGTGAGCGTGCCTCTGGCAGTAAAAGGAAGGGTCATAGGCGTGCTTAACTGTTATACCTCCAAGAGGCACAAATTTACGGAAGCAGAGTTGGATGTTTTGACTGCCCTGGCTAATCAGGCGGCTGTAGCAATCGAGAACGCGGAGCTGGATTTACGGGCGCGCAGCGCCGAAGAAGCGCTTTTGACCCGCAAGCTCGTCGAGCATGCTAAAGATATACTTTCGCAGGAGGCGCATATCTCTCCTTCAGAGGCATACAGGTTAATTCAGAAGCAGAGCATGGACAAGCGTAAAACAATGCGCGAGATTGCCGAAGCTATTGTTTTAGCCAGAGAAATAAAGAATAAAAAGCCTTAAAACTAACCGGATGGAAGCTCAAGATATGCAATCTTCGGCGGTCTTTATCCATTAATGGATGAACGGCCGCATTTTTGTTAAAAGAGGCAGATAATGGTTTATAAAAAAAGTTTACGCCTGGCAATGGCCCAGATAAACTGCACCGTAGGAGACCTGGAAGGAAATTCCGGGAAGATAATCAGCTCTCTTAAAAAAGCAAAAAGCCTGGGCGTAGACATAATTTCTTTCCCTGAATTAGCCATAACAGGCTACCCTCCGGAAGACCTTTTGCTTAAAGCCAAGTTCATAACGGATAATTTAGCGGAGCTTAAAAAAATATCCAGGCACGTCAAGGATACCACAGCAATAGTGGGTTTTGTGGATAGAAGAGCGAGCCAAATATATAATGCTGCAGCCGTAATTTATAATGGCAAAATACAGGGGATATACCATAAGACATTCCTGCCTAATTACGGCGTATTTGACGAAAAGCGTTATTTTTCTGCAGGTAACAAACCTTTGGTCTTCAGGTTCGGGGGGGTTATTTTTGGAGTAAGTATATGCGAAGACATCTGGCATAAGCAAGGGCCGGTAAAAGAACAGGCCGCACTCGGCGCGAAACTTATTATTAACATTAATGCTTCTCCTTATTACGCAGGGAAAATAAAGAAGAGGGAAGAGATTATCCGCCGCCAGGCAAGGGCAAACCGTGTATTTATCTGCCATAACAACCTGGTCGGGGGGCAGGATGAATTAGTCTTTGACGGCCAGAGCATGATTGTGGATAGCCGTGGTAATATAATAAGCAGGGCAGCGGAATTCAAAGAGGATATTTTAATAACGGATGTAGAGGTACCTTTAAGCAAAGCAAGGCCGTCAAAAAACACGGTCGCCATCACAAGTAGTTTACCTTGTAAAGAAAAGCCCGCTTTAGCCAAGAAAGAAGCCAGGGCCATAGAGCCCATTGCCGAAATTTACCAGGCTTTAACTCTGGGCCTGCATGATTATATAGTCAAGAACGGATTTAAAAAAGTGGTTATAGGTTTAAGCGGCGGCATTGATTCATGCCTGGTTGCTACTCTTGCGGTTGATGCCTTAGGTAAAGATAATGTAATCGGAGTTTTTATGCCGTCGCAATATTCTTCAGTTGAATCCGGGGAGGATGCCCGGGGATTTGCGAAAAATTTAGGCATTAAATTTTTAACGGTTCCTATTGAAGGGGTATTCAAGGCGTATTTAACTACCCTTGAGCCGGAATTCTCCGGCTTAGAACGGAATATCGCGGAGGAGAATTTGCAGGCGCGCATAAGAGGCACTCTTCTTATGGCCCTTTCTAACAAATTCGGCTGGATAGTTTTGGCTACGGGGAATAAGTCAGAGATGAGTACCGGTTATGCTACGCTTTACGGGGATATGGCAGGAGGCTTTGCCGTAATTAAGGATGTGCCAAAAATATTAGTCTATAAATTATCGCATTACAGGAATTTCATAAATTTTGTTATTCCTGAGCGCATACTCACTAAAGCGCCCACCGCGGAATTAAGGCCAAATCAAAAAGATACGGACTCTTTACCTCCATATGAAACCCTGGACCCGATTTTAAAAGCCTACATTGAAGAAGATAAAGACTTGAGTAAAATTGTTTCTGGCGGTTTTGCCAAAGAAACAGCAGCCCGCGTTTTAGGGATGGTAGATAAGACTGAATACAAGCGCAGGCAATCGCCCCCCGGCATAAAGATTACCCCTAAGGCATTCGGCCGCGACAGAAGAATGCCCATTACCAATAAATATAAAGGTTAATGAAGATTAATTTTAAGGATTTTATAAGGGCGCTAAGATTGTCTTTTATTCCTGCCAGTATCCTGCCGTTTATTTTAGGGTCGCTGCTGCCAGGGCATAATTTTAATGCTTTAAATTTTTTTCTTGGGCTTGTTGCGGTAGTATTTGTGCATCTAAGCGCCAACCTCGCAAATGATTACGCGGATTCAAAGAGCGGCCTGGATTGGCAGGACAAAAAATTTTATAATTTTTTCGGCGGCTCAAAGCTTATACAGGAAGGGGTATTGTCCGAAAAGTTTTATTTTTGGTTAGCCGTATTCTTCTCTATCTCAGGGGCGCTTTGCGTTATCGCCCTTTCTTTAATCTTTAAAAGCCCTTCCGTTGTCGCGTATTTTGCGGTTATATTATTTCTTGCCTGGTCATATTCGGAAAAGCCCCTGCAATTTTCTTACCATGGAATGGGCGAAGCGATAATTTTTATTCTTTTTGGCCCGGCCCTGGTTATGGGAGGGTATTTTATCCAAACAGGCATTTTCCCGGATTTGAAAAGTTTTATGGTGTCTTTGCCGGTAGGTTTTTTGATAACTGCGGTTTTATTTGCTAACGAGATACCTGATTACCCGCTTGACACAAGTTGCGGCAAGCGCACCTGGGTTTCTTTTTTGGGCCAGGAGAGGTCGTATATTATATACGTTATCCTGATAGTTTGCGCATTTATGAGCATATCGCTAAACTTTACGATGGGCTATTTAAACATAAAGGCGCTTATTTCTTTTGTATTTATTCTTCCGGCGTTAAAGGCAGCGGCGATATTAAGGCGGCAGCATACAAAGCCGGGGTTTATCCAATCTTCAAAACTGACTATTATGGTGCACGCTTGCGTGAGCGCCATCCTGATATTAAGCGTTATAAGATGAAAAAGAAGGTTGTAATTATAGGCTGCGGATTCGCGGGGACTTTTGCCAGCCGCTATTTATACCGGTCCAGGAATGATGTGCAAGTCACGGCCATAGATAAAAAAGAGACCACAGATTTTTTGCCTATGCTTCCGGATGTCATAGGCAGAAACATAGCCCCTGAATCTCTGATTTATCCGGTTAAGCTTTTAAGCCAAAAATGGGGATTTGATTTTATAAATGAAGAAGTAAAATCCGTGG
>JAQTVG010000037.1 GCA_028706895.1 Candidatus Omnitrophota bacterium | reverse complement strand
AGATACAGCGCCAGAGGCGCATATTTGTAGAAACAGATAGTAATAATTTTCATCAGTTTTTTGATTACGCCGTAAAGCAATTAAAGTTTTCTCATCTATGCGCGATTACAGGGCTTGATGAACAGGGCAGATTAGGTGTTATTTATCATCTTGCCCAGGATTCTGGCATTGTGTTGAACCTGAAAATAAGCGTCCCTAAAGAAAGCCCTGTATTAAAAACAGTTATGCCGTATTTTCCCGGAGCGGAAGTTTATGAAAGGGAATTAGTGGATTTATTAGGGGCCAAGGTTGAAGGCTTGCCCGCGGGCCACCGGTATCCTCTTACGGATGATTGGCCGGTTGGTGAGTACCCTTTACGTAAAGACTGGAAACCTTCCGAAAACCAGGAGAAGGGAGGGCTAAATAAAAATGCATAATTCAGATAAATTTAAAATACCGGTTGGGCCGCAGCACCCGGCCTTAAAAGAACCGGAGAGCTTTAGCCTTGCGTTAAAAGGCGAGAAAATAATGGGTGTAGATATACGCCTTGGTTATAACCACCGCGGTATAGAAAAGGCCTGCGAAGAAAGGACATATATCCAGGATATCTATCTTATTGAGCGCATTTGCGGTATATGCTCGCATTCTCATTCCACATGTTTTATCCAGGCAGTTGAAGAAATCGCGGGTGTTAGTGTTCCTAAGCGCGCATTATACATCAGGACATTAATCGCGGAGTTAGAACGTATCCACAGCCACTTGCTTTGGCTGGGTGTGGCAGGCCATGAGATAGGGTTTGATACCCTGCTTATGTATAGTTGGCGCGACCGGGAAATTGTAATGGATATTTTAGCGCTTCTCACCGGCAATCGTGTTAATTACGGCATAAATACGATTGGCGGAGTAAGGCGCGATATTTCCGAAGAAGAAAAACAGGAAATATTAAAAGGAATAAATATCCTTGAAGAAAGGACAAAATATTATATTGAAGTTGCTACCGAGGAGACAACTATTATCAAGAGGCTATCAGGAGTAGGGGTATTGAATTATGATGATACCTTGAGGTTAGATGCGGTTGGCCCTACTGCGCGCGCCTCCGGTGTCCAGAGGGATGTGCGTAAAGATGATCCGTACGCGGCATACAGCGAAATGGATTTTAATGTTATTACAGATAATCACGGCGATGTTTATGGACGGACTGTGGTAAGAGTAAAGGAGCTTATGGAATCTTACCAGATAGTCCGCCAGTGTATCAAGAATATGCCTGATGGGCCGATAGTAGTTAAAGTCCCGCGTAAGATTCCTGCAGGAGAAGCGCTAAGCCGTTATGAAGCTCCCCGAGGAGAGGATGTCCACTATGTAAAGTCAAACGGCACTGAAAAGCCGGAGAGAGTCAAGGTAAGGGCGCCTACTTTGGCTAATATTCAGGCGGTAAAGCATATGTTAAAAGACAGGTATCTGGCGGATATGCCGATAGTAGTTGCGGCAATAGACCCTTGTTTTTCCTGCACAGACAGGTTGATTGCTGTTAAGAATTCAAATAATAAAAACAACCACACTATGACCTGGGAAGCGTTGCATGCTTATAGCATAGCCTGGTATAAAGCCCGCGGCATAGATTTCGCGGGGTTAAATAAGAATCTTAAAAAGAGGTTAGAAGGCAGCTAATGATAGAGGCCCTTTTTTCTATTTTGATTTTTCCCGGTTTTTTATTTGTAAGTATATTCGGATTAATAGCTGAATATATTGATAGAAAGCTGTATGCGAGGCTGCAAAACAGGGTTGGGCCGCCATGGTTCCAGACGTTTGCTGATTTTATTAAGTTGCTTGGAAAAGAGGATATCGTCCCTTGCGATGCCACTGTCAGGATGTTTAATTCGGCGCCTTTATTTGCCCTTACCGCGGCAACAGCGACTTTTCTTTACATACCCATCTGGAAGGCACAAAACATATTCTCTTTTAACGGCGATATAATTATGATTTTGTATTTATTAACCATTCCCACATTGGCATTCTTTATCGGCGGGTGGTATTCTACTTCGTTATTTTCCAGGATTGGTTCTGTGCGCGGGGTTACCCAGTTATTTGCGTATGAGGTGCCGCTTTTTATGGCCATACTTTCGGCTGCGCTATTAGCGGATACCTGGTCATTAAAAGAGATGATGCTTTTCTACACTCGGCACCCGGCGTATTGCCTATTTAACCTTGCAGGTTTTGCCGTCTCACTTGTAGCTCTTTTGGGTAAGCTGGAAAAAGCGCCCTTTGATATACCTGAAGCGGAAACAGAAATCGTCGCCGGGGCCTTTACGGAATATAGCGGCAAGAGGCTGGCGTTATTGAAGCTGACCCTGGACATAGAGATGGTAGCCGGTTCTGCGCTTCTGGTCGCGGTATTTTTCCCCTTTAGCCTGATGTTTTATCCGGCGCTGGGGTTCGTTGTATTTATAATTGAAGTTCTGGCAGTGATAGCGTTACTGGCTTTGCTGCGTACGGTAGTGGCGCGTTTAAGGATAGACCAGATGATTGACTTTTGCTGGAAATACCTTGTTCCGTTTGCGCTCTTTCAGCTTCTCTTGAATATTATTTTGAAAGGGGTTTTATACAGATGAGGCCGGGGAAAATGATAAGGCAGGTTTTATATTCGTTATTTAAAAAGCCCGCTACCAATTTATACCCTGCCCAAAAGCTTGAAATGCCTAAGGGCTACAGGGGAAAGCTGGTTTTTTATCCTGAGAAATGTATAGGCTGCAAAATGTGCATGAAGGATTGCCCGACAGGCGCCATAACTATTAATAAAATTGCAGAAAAAAAGTTTGAAGCGGTAATTGATTTAGGCAAATGCATATATTGCGCACAATGCGTAGATTCGTGTATCAAGAAGGCCTTAGAAGTTACTAAAGACGTGACGCTTGCGCAATTAGACGATAAGAAATTAAAGGTGGTTTTTGGCAGTGACTCTGAAAACAACAGAACTGAAAAACAGGCTCCGTAATGCCCAAAAAATCGCTATCCTGGCAATAGGCTCTGAATTAAGGGGCGATGATGCGGCGGGGATGCTTGTTGCGAAACACCTGGATAAGGCCTGCTGCAATATTAAAAAAGAGGCGAAGTTTAAGGTTTTCTTCGGGGATACTGCTCCGGAAAACCTTACCGGAGAAATAAAAAGATTTAAACCAACCCACCTGGTGATAATTGATTCTGCTGATTTTAATGATAAACCGGGTGCCGTAAAATTAATAGATGCTGATAAGATTGACGGGTTTTCTTCCTGCACGCACAGTTTACCCATTAAAATCCTGAGAGCTTATTTAATAAATTGTATTGGCTGCGAAATAATAATTATCGGCATTCAACCCTGCAGCATTAGTTTCGGCAGCGGCATATCAAAAGAAGTGAAAGATTCGGCAGAGCGGGTTTCAAGCCAGATAAAAGAGGCTATCGGTAATTCATAAAGATAAGGGATAATATAAAGGGGGATTTAGATGACATTATGGCAGTTGCTTAAAGTCGGCGGTTTTACTATGTATATCCTTTTGGCGTGCTCGGTATTGTCGCTCACTATTATATTTGAAAGGATAATGTATTATAAGAAGAGATCTAAAGTAAAAAGAGCTGATTTTATGGCGCATATCAGGGAGGCGTTAGGCAAAGGCAACGCAAAAAGAGCGTTGGAAATATGCAATAATACGGACACCCCATTCTCCAGGGTTGTGCACGCGGGCCTTAATTTGTACGGGCACAGCGAAGTAGTCATATCAAACACAATGGAGAGGGAAGTGACGATAGAGACAACGAAGCTTGAGCGATACACGAGCATAGTCGGCACTATCGGCAGCACCGCAGTTTACATAGGCCTTTTTGGGACGGTTTTAGGCATTATAAGGGCGTTCCGTGACATTTCTACAAGCGGCTCAGGAGGAATAAACGTTGTTATAAACGGCATATCAGAAGCATTGGTATGCACAGCTGTGGGTTTGTGCGTTGCTGTGCCGGCGGTTATTGCTTACAATTATTTTGTTAAAAGAGTAGATAGCTTTATCACGGATATGGAGCTATCTGTTTCTGAGCTTATGGATTTACTTAATATTAAGCAGAAATGAACTTAAAATCCCGTAAACAAAGATTAGTAGCGGAAATAAATATAACTCCGTTTACTGATGTTATCCTGGTTTTGCTGGTTATCTTCATGATAACAACGCCTTTAATTTCTCAGTCAATGCTTAAGGTCAAGCTCCCTCAGGCAAAAAGCGGCAAGCCTGTAGAATCATCCAGGCAAATGCAGGCGGACATCACCATAACTAATGAGGGAGTAGTTTATTTAGACGAGAAACTTGTTACAAAGAAAGAGTTAAAAGAAAGAATTAATATAATGCATAAAAATAACCCTGAATTGAGCGTTATTTTGCGTTCAGATAAATTTGTGAAGTTTAAAGATATTGTCGGCATACTTGACCCGTTAACTGAACTCGGTATAACAAAGATTAATATCGCAACAACAAATGAACAGTAAGAAAGGAGATTAAAGTGTCTAGTTTAGCTAATGCAACTTTGTTTGAAGTTTTTTCTATCTGGGGAGTTTTATTTATCGCTCTTTTAGGTTTGGGTTATGCGTTTTTATTGCGTGTCCAGATTATGAGGCATGATAAAGGTACTTCCAAGATGCAGGAAGTCTGGGGTGCTATCCGCACAGGAGCCGACGCGTATCTCGGCCGCCAGCTAAAGACAATCCTGCCGCTTATTTTTATACTTACCGGAGTCTTGTTTTTTTCGGTATATGTTATTCCGCCAAGCGATGAGGCTTTGCAGCGATTCAGCAAATTCACCCCTGATATAGTACGGCTAATCGTGGGTATAGGCCGCGCAGCCGCATTCGTAGCCGGGGCAACGTTTTCCTTAATAGTTGGCCAATTTGGTATGCGTATGGCTGTAGAAGGTAATGTCCGCGTTGCTTCAGCTTCGCGCAGGAGTTTTTCCGAGGCATTAAAGATTGCTTACAGGACAGGCACCATTACCGGCATGCTTACAGACGGATTAGGGCTTTTAGGAGGCACCGTTATATTTATAATATTCGGCATAGCTTCTCCTGACGTGCTTTTGGGATTTGGTTTTGGAGGCACGCTCCTCGCTTTATTTATGCGTGTAGGAGGAGGAATATATACAAAGGCAGCGGATGTAGGAGCTGATTTGGTAGGAAAAGTAGAAAAGAATATTCCTGAAGATGACCCCAGGAATGCCGCAGTCATCGCTGATTTAGTCGGTGATAATGTAGGCGACTGCGCAGGTATGGCAGCAGATATCTTTGAATCTTACGAAGTAACTATTGTTTCTGGTTTAATATTGGGTTTGGCGCTTGTATCTATAACCGGACAGCTGAAATGGATTATCTTTCCGTTATTGGTGCGCGGTATCGGCGTACTCTCTTCGATTATAGGAACATACCTGGTAAGGGGTAAAAAAGGAGAGGATGGCGCAAAAAAAAGAGATGCCCTTAAAGATATAAACCGCGGCTTCTATTCTTCTGCCGCGATTTCCATGGTGGCATTTTTGTTTTTAGCCCACTATTATATGCATGAATGGAGGGCGTTCTTCTCGGTCGGCGTTGGTATATTGCTTGCGATTGTTATTGATGAGATCACTAAATATTTCACCCATACACATCATGCGCCTGTTAAAGAAATAGCAGAGTCATCCAAAACCGGTTCAGCTACTTTGATTTTAAAAGGGCTGGCCATAGGATTTGAGTCTTCTGCGTGGCAGTTTATAGTAATAGCTTTAACAATCCTGGCTGCTGTTATAATTTATTGGGGCCAGCCTGTAGTATTCGTCCTTTACGGTGTAGCTATGACCGGTATAGGTATGCTTACCTTGACCGGAAATAATGTGGCTATGGATTCTTTTGGGCCAATCGCGGATAATGCTAACGGGATTGGAGAAATGGCTCATCTGGAACCGCAGGCACGCCAGACTATGGCTGATTTGGACGCAGTAGGTAACACTACCAAAGCAATTACCAAAGGTGTGGCAATCGGTTCAGCAGTAATTGCCGCGGTATCTCTATTTGGTTCATTCCTGACAGATGTAACTAAGGTCCAGGCGCAAATGGGTATTGTTGAGAATTTACGCCTTTTTGTAACCGGCATACGCGTTTCAGAGCCGATTGTTTTTATCGGTTTGCTTATCGGCGCCGCGCTCCCCTGCCTATTTTCTTCTTTGACTATTAATTCAGTTACCCGCGCCGCAAGCCTAATCGTGAATGAAGTGCGCAGGCAATTTCATATTCCCGGATTAATGGAAGGAAAAGTAAAGCCTGATTATAAAAAAGCAGTGGATATCTGTACTATTTCAGCGCAGAAAGAGCTTATTGGTTTAGCGTTAATTGCCGTGTTAAGCCCGATTTTAATCGGGATGGTCCTGAATGTAGAGGCATTAGGCGGATTTCTCGCAGGAGTAATCATCTCGGGCCAGCTTTTGGCGGTATTTATGGCAACAGCAGGCGGGGCATGGGATAATGCCAAGAAAACGATAGAAGACGGGCTATATGGCGGCAAAGGTTCAGAGTGCCATAAGGCTTCTGTTGTAGGCGATACAGTCGGGGACCCGTTAAAAGATACAGCAGGCCCGGCGTTAAACCCGATGATTAAAGTTATAAACCTGGTTTCTTTGCTTGCTGCGCCTATTATCATACACTACAAGAAGACCGATATAGGCGTTATCGTTTCCATAGTACTATGTACGCTTTTAATATTCGGAGCCATAATATATTCTAAGCACGGCGGCCTTACGTTCAGGAAATGCCGCGAAGAAGAAGCTAACGCGTAAACTTAAAAAACTGAATACCAGGGTTTTAATAAAATACACCCGGAGAAGCGAATTTTCCGGGTGTATTTTTTTTGCTAAAATCCATTGAAGGTATATAATTATAATGTATAATAGAAAAAACAGTGCATATAACAAGCGCTGTTTTAGTTTTACCATAACACGCCGGAGATTTTAAATATGGTATCTTGGTTTTTCTGGGTAACATTTTCCACACTGGTTTTTATATCATCTTATCTTTTGTATGAGTATTTTTTTCCTGCCAGCACACAGCCTAAGCAAAAGAAAGGTATGGGCCCTGCCGCAAGCCAGGATGTTTTGGCTAAGGGGGAAAAAATTGCAAAACTGCAGGATAGCATTGCTTCTTTAGAAGGCGAATTGGAGAAAGCAAAAGCTGATTATGCCAACTCGCAAAAAGAGATTGAAGCAATAAAGAAGAGGGAAACCGAGTTAAAAGAAGAATTGTCTAAAAGGGATGAATGGGTAAAAAAGAGCGATGATGAGATTAATAAAATCAGGTTAGAGAGCGGAGATTTTAACAAGAGAATATTGATTAAAGATAAAGAACTGAAAGAAGAGTTTGAAAAAAATGTGGATTTAACCAGGCAATTAAGGGAAATAAATGAAAAATATAAAATATTGGAAAAAGAAGGCAAAGACAAATCAGACGAAATCCAGTCTTTAAAAGCGCGGGTAGACAAATTTACTAAAGACCTTAAAGAGCGCGACACTCAAATCAAGGAGCATACCAGGACAATCGCTGTAATGCAGAAAAAAGAACAGGAGAGCGATTGGGTCTCCAGGAAAGATTTTAACAAATTAAACGATGAATATGATGTGATAGAGGACGAATTAGAGGAAAAAGAGGGGCGGATTAAGGAATTAAGCGATGAGATAATAAAATTAAAGAGCCAGTCCCCGAAGAGCGTAGAGCCGGCCCCGCAAGAGATTGTGCCGCCAGTTCCTCAAGTAGAAGAGCCGCAGGTAAAGCCGCCTGAAACAGTACAGCCAGCCACAGAAACCCCGGCAGTAAAAGAAGAGCCTCCGAAAGAAGAACCTAAAAAAGAAGAATTACCTGTAGAAAAACCGCAACCTGAACAAGTTCCTGTAGTGCCGATAGAAGAGCCGGCAGCGCCCATAGAGCCGGAGGAGGTAAAGCCTGTTGAAGAACACAAGGAAAAAGAAATAAAATCCAAGTCTAGTCCTATTCCTAAATTTAGTTTGGAAAAAACAAGGAATATCGGGATTATGGCGCATATTGACGCGGGCAAGACTACTCTAAGCGAAAGAATTTTGTTCTATACCGGAAAATCCCATAAGATAGGAGAAGTCCATGAGGGCAAAGCCCAGATGGACTGGATGAAACAGGA
>JAQTVG010000036.1 GCA_028706895.1 Candidatus Omnitrophota bacterium | reverse complement strand
TGCCTACCAGGAATATGATAACTTCCAGGGAGGAATACGTGATAAAGTGGCTGATGTCTATGGTCTTGGTGACAAAGAGCAAGGCCGTACCCATAAAGGCAAAGCTAAGACGGAAATCCCAGAAGAAGAGCGTGCCGAGTATGGAAGCTGAGAATATGGATACTGCTATAGCCTGATGCTGGCTTAGCCCTATGGCCTTCATCAGGAAACCAAGGCCAAGAGCGATTGCAATCAGGATGATGAATTTTTTGAGCATATTATTTTTGTTCTTTGAGCAATGCCATTATTTCTTCTGCTTTATTTTTTACCGAATCAACAACTGCCCTGGATGAAATGGTCGCGCCAGTAACAGCCATAACATTATTTAACTCTTGGGCGCTCCTGCCCCTGAATTGCCCTGCGAAAGATTGCTCCGCAACCTTTGCGCCTACGCCGGGAGTCTCATTCTGGCTTAAGACCTTGATAGCAGTGATAGCCCCATCCTTCTTCATCCCAACCATAGTTTCTATGACGCTTGAGTATCCTTTTTGGCTAGCTTTAAAAACCGCGCCTATAAATAGGCTACCAGAGCCATAGGCCTTATAATAAAGAATATTACCTGCGGATTTAACCGGCTCAAAGCTTTCCGCCTCAGGGAAAACATCTTTTAAGGCACTCTCCCCTATCGCCTCTTGCGCAAAAATAACAGGGTGCACAGAAGCAAACAAAATAGTTATCGCGCCGCACAAAACCAGGATAATATATACCTTTACTCTAACCACGGAATCCTGCGGTGATAAATAAAGTTTATAACCCCTAATACGCTGAATACGCAGCCGACGATAACAAGAATCAGTGTATGAGAAACTATTTCCGCGAGCAATCCGCTGATAAACATAAATAGCAGGAACCCTAAATGCATGACTATCTCCATAGAACTAAAGATCTTGCCTCGCATTTCATTATGGCTGACATTATGGATAATGGTATTGGAAGCAATCATAATAGGAGAAACCATAAGACCCAGCAGCAAAGAAAGCACCGCAGCAATTAAGAAATAAGGATACCGGTCAATGGTCAGGGCAAAAACAACCAGCATTATTCCGCTTAAAATCAGGGAAGAAAATATTATTTTATAATGAGACAAACGCTGCCCGAACCTGCCGTAAATAAGGGAACCTAAAAATAAGCCGATACCCAGAAACATAACCAAAAGCCCCAAGTCCTTAGTGGCGGAATGCAGGGTATTCTGCACAAATACTATCAAAACTACATAAATGGAACCTAACGCCGACCAGAGGATAAAAGTAACTCCTGCAGTAAACCGTATATCCTTATTCTTAATAAAATACAGAATTCCGTCTTTGATTTCCTGTAAAACTGATTTCTTTATAACATCAACTATTTCTATGCTTACTTTTTTAATACCCATGGCAGCGGCAGAACGCTTGGCAATCAGGAAAATAAGCGTACCTGAAACCAGGAAGCTTAAGGCATCCAGGTAAAACCCGCTTCGGGCGCCCCACCATTCAACTAACACCCCGCTTATACCAAATCCCATAATTGCCGCAATCATGCCTGTAATATTCACGAGTGAATTTGCTATAAGCAAGTCCTTCTTATCTACTAAATCCGGGATAATTGACAGCTTGGCAGGGACAAAAAAGCGGCCGAGGCAAAAGACCACAAAGATTATAAGGTATATCGGGCTCATGTATCTGGCATAAAACAAAAATAACGGGATAGTCAATACAAGCGCCGCCCTTAGGAAATCACAAATATACATGGTCCTGCGCCTGTCCCACCTGTCTACATATACTCCCGCCAGAGGGCCAATAAGGAATACGGGTATGATGGTAAAAGAAAGGATTTTAGCGATCTCAAAAGTTGAGCCTGGCGCCTTTAAATATACAAAACCGATTAAGGCCATCTGCCCCAGCCTGTCGCCTAACTGGGAGATTATCTGCCCAAGCCATAGTAAAAAGAAATTACGGTTCTTTAAAACTCCGGTGAATTTAGACATAAGTTGACCAATTAAGCCGACGGGGGGATTTGAACCCTCGACCTAGTGTTTACGAAACACTTGCTCTACCAACTGAGCTACGTCGGCATACAAAAAGTAATTATTTTATTATATCAACTTTTTAATATTAGTCAACCTATACAAGGCCAGCGTACCTGCCTAAAGAATCGTAAAAAAGCATTGACAAAACCAAAAAAGATGCTATAGTACATAAAGTAACTTGGATTCACAAGGAGCAGAGATATTAGAAAGTTAACAAACCGTAAAGCAAGGAGTTCTAATTAATATGCTTTACGGTTTTTTGTTAACGCGGGGGAGGTGAAAAGTAACAAATGGCAAAAGGTAAAGTAAAGTGGTTCAGCAACCAGAAGGGTTATGGCTTCATCACTTCTGAAAACGGTAAAGACGTTTTTGTGCATCACAGCGCAATCAAGGGAGAAGGCTATAAAACCTTAGAGGAAGGCCAGGAAGTAGAGTTTGATGTTACCCAGGGCCCTAAAGGCGAACAGGCGACTAACGTAACTAAATTATAAGTTACTTAAGACTCTAAGAATTCCAATAAAAAAGCCGTTGTATTTAAAACAACGGCTTTTTTATTTTGCCTGCCAAAAAGTTCAATAAGCTAACTATAAATAAACGATATCTTCCTGATAGTACAGTGAAAGGAATAATAACATATAATCCCTAAGGTGGCGGGTAAGCAAAAAATTATTTCTTATATGTTCCCGCCCATTTTCGCCTAATTTTTTAGCATATCCCGGGCTGTTAAGAAGTTGTTTTATAGCAAAAGCAGCGCCTTCTATGGAGTGGCAAAGCAGGCCCGAATATTTGTGTTTTACCTGTAAAGGAATCCCTCCTACTCCCGAAGCTACAACCGGTTTTGCCTTCCATAAAGCTTCAGCAACAGTTAAACCGAAGCCTTCTTTTATTGATTTTTGCATAATAACAGTAGATGCCCTCTGAAGAGCATTTACTTCTATATCATTCTGGGGTAATAATAAAATATGGATATCCGGGTCTTGCCTGGCTTTTTCCCTGGCTTCTTCAAGGACCGCAATACCCTCGGGGTCATCGGCAGCGGTTCCGCCGGCCAGAATGAGCTGGCAATCGTTGTATTTCTTTACCTGCTGATACGCCTCAATTACCCCAACTGGGTCTTTAAGGCGGTCAAAGCGGGAGATTTGCGTGATTATTGGCTTATCTTGCAAGATGCCGTATTTCCTTAATACCGAATCTATCACTTCCTGCGGCAACTCCTTATTTTTATCGCTTAACGGGTCTATAGAAGGAGAAATCAAAAACTGCCTGATTGGCATTTTCCGGGAAAAACTGGGAGCCGAAAAAACTGCAGAATCATAGTTAATGATAAAACCCATCAGGAATTCCCATACTTTCTGGTCAGGCTCCGATACATCAATATGACAACGCCAAATCCACTTATTGGCATTCTTATTCTTTATCAGGGCTATCGGCTGGGGGTCATGGACGAAGACGATATCACCGTAAATGTTTACCTCTTCTATATTCTTTTTGCTTGTCTCCAGGAAAATATCAAAATCATGCTGGTCTATCACCTCCTGCTTGCCATGGAGGGCGTTATGAAACTTTTTGGTTACCTCAAAAAACTGTTCGCCGCCTTTTATCAGGTCCCACTTTGTATCAACTCCGAGTTCTTTCATGATAGGAACCATACGGCTTAATATCTCCGCAACGCCCCCTCCTACAGAAGTAGAATTTATATTCTGGATGACCTTGCCCTGCAATCTCCCGGCCAATAATTTTAAATCATCTATAATCGGCTGCCCGACAATTGAGGCATATTCTTCTATTTTTACCATATCAACCTTTTATTCTTTTCTCTGTTATCCGGATAATCGCCGCACGCAGGTCTTCCAAAGTGCGGGTATAAGGATCCAATCCTGAAATCTCATCCGCCAGTTTTTTGTCCCCAAGGGATGTTTCTATCCAGTTTGAAAAATCGTTAGACTGTTTTTCAATCCTTAAGCGCGCCTCAAATATATGAAAATATATTGTATCCATGGTAATCTTCCTAAGAATTTCCACGAAATCAGCCAAGTTATAAGCAATATAATCAGTAGGCAAAACAAAACTTACTGATTTTATGAAATAAAATTCTTCTCCTGGATGCGCGAATCTTAATTTTGCTAAAGGGTTAATTTTTAGATAATCTTCAATTGTTGATGCGATTTTATCTCTCAGGCTGCGGATAGTGGAATACTGCATTGTGTCTATACTGGCCAAATCTTCTCCTAACCGGTCTTCTCCCAAAGCATCTATAACCCAATAGGCAAAATCGTTAGGAGGTTCAGGCGAAAGATACTGATGCTGCTGCAGAAACCTGTGGGTATGGTGATAAATACAAGAGCCGGGTACTTCTTTTATAAGGTCCAATAATTGGCCCAAAGTAGAAGCCCTTAATCCTGTTAACTCCGATAAATGGAACCTCGTACAAAACTTAAATGGCTCTTTCGCCTTTATTAGTTCTGCCATATACCTATGCTTCCTTTAGGCTTATAATTCTTCCCAGGAACTTATTGACCTGCCCAGGGCTGTTAAGATAATATTGGGCATAAGACGGCTTAGGCCTGCCCACAAAAATAGTCAATCCCTTGTTTTGCAATGCCTTAAAGGCATCTTCATCGGTCACATCATCGCCTATATAAATAGGGACAAACATCTTCTCTCCGGACGCAAATTTCTGCCTTGCCAAAAGCCATAAAACAGCCTTGCCTTTATCCCAATCAAAAGGAAGGCATATTTCAAATACCATCTTACCATACTTAAGTTTTATTTTGTTTTTTACCAGATACAGGATAATAGACTCGTGTAAAATAGTCTTTACCCTGGTAATATCTTTCTTATCAACCAGGCGATAATGTAAACTAAGCGACAGCCCTTTATCCTCTAAAATTACCCCTTTAACCGAAGTAAGCTTAGCGGTTAAATCATTCTTTATCCGTTCTAAAGTCGCCCTGGACTTCTGATAAACAGGAGCGGAAAACTTTATTTTTGGGCCCTGTATTTGCGCGCCGTGGTTTCCGACATAAATGATATTTTCTAGGCCTACTCTTTTTTTTATATCTTTCAGCTCCCTCCCGCTGACAATGGCCATTTTAAAATGCGGGTTCCTTAACAGGGATTCCAGCAGCCTCCTTGTTTGTTCAGGCATGAATGCCTGCTGCGGAGTCTCTGCGATGGGAGCTAGAGTGCCGTCATAATCTAAGAAAATAAAAAAATCTTTGAGTTTCAGCCTGCTCTTCAGCTTTTCCCATTCATCAAACAAATAATCCATTTTTGGTTTATCTATCCGGGGTTTTAACTCTTTTTCAGGCCGGTTAATTCCGTTATAATATCCCCTGCCCACTTGTAAACGTTATTTTCGCCGACAATTTTACGCATATTCTCCATACGCTTTTTTTGTTCTTCCTTAGGGAGTTCCAGGGAATACTTTATAGCTTCGGAAAATTCCTCTATGGAATAAGGGTTCACCAGGACCGCGTCCGTTAATTCTCTTGCGGCTCCGGTAAAACGGCTCAGTATCAACACTCCGCTTAAGTCATTCTTTGAAGCGATATATTCTTTTGCAACCAAATTCATGCCATCATGCAAAGAGCTGACGATGCAGATATCAGCCAGGGCATAGTAAGGCTTGATTTCTTCTGGGGAAAAATGCCTTTTTAAATAAATTATGGGTTTCCAGTTGCCTTCCGAATGTTTCCAGTTCTTCTTCTCCACCAAATCATCTATTTCCCCCATCAGCTCATGGTAACGCTTTATATGGGTGCGGCTGGGCGCTCCTAACTGTATAAAAACAAACTTATTTTTATACTGCGGGTATTTCTCCAGGAACCTGTCAATGGCCAGAATGCGTTCAATTATACCTTTAGTATAATCAATCCTGTCCACTCCCAAAGCCACTATTTTATCTTCCAGCTGGAATTCTTTACGGATTTTACCTACCTGGACGGGGTCGACCTTGGCTGATTTAGCGCCCATATATCCGTCTATGCTGATTGGAAACGCCCTGATAAATGTCTCTTTATTGGCCCTGACAACGCTAAATTTCTCCGTGTCAACGCGGGATTCAATAAACCTGTTTGCCGTATCAAGGAAATTATTGCAGTGGAACTGCACATGGAATCCGATTAAATCACAAGCCAGCATTCCATCCAGGATCTCCTGCTGGTACGGGCATATCCCGAATACCTCGGGGTTTGGCCAAGGGATGTGCCAAAATAAGGCAATAGTGGCATCGGGCCGTTTCTCTTTAATCATCTTGGGGAGCAGGGTAAAATGGTAGTCCTGGATAAAAACAAACGGATTCTTTGCCGGCAGCTCCTCCAAGACAGAATCGGCGAATTTTTGGTTTACCTCTTTGTACATCTGCCAATCGGTCTCGCGAAATATGGGCCTGGTGTGGGTAACATGGCACAGCGGCCATAAACCCTCATTTGAAAAACCGTAATAGTACCCTTCTTCCTCTTCTTTTGTAATCCATACCCTCTTCAAAATATAGCGGATATCATCGGGGGGGACACCCAGTTTATTCTTGGAATTTACAAATTGCCTGTCTGCATCAGCGCTGCCGTGTGCAATCCATGTGCCTCCGCAAGCGCGTAATATCGGATCAATTGCCGTGACAACACCGCTTGCCGGCCGGACACATTTAGCTTTACCTGTCGTCTCATCTATAACATGCAAATACGGTTCTCTATTTGACACAACGAATAAGGCGTTTTCGCCTAACTTGGCGCGGACCAAGTCTCTTAACTTATCTTCCGTCCATAATTCATCCTTTTGAAGGCGCACATGCGCTTCTTCGGTCACAACCTTGCGCGCAACTCTTAAACCCAAAGCAACTTGCTCAACTTCGCTAATTAATTTCCCGAATTCTCCTTTTTCTTCAAAAGGCCGCAGTTTATCCGTATCTCCTCTTTGAAAATGGCTAAACCATTGCGTCAGGCGGCGGACAGGCAAAATAAAAATTTGCCTCTGGATTAATAAAGCAACTAAAGCTATCAAAAGTATCAAAACAATTAAAGTAACGCTTATTCTTTTCCATAAAGTAGCGAGGGTGGTAAACATATAGGAAGTATCATAAATAACCTCTACTAAACCCAATACACTGTCATCATCATTCAATACCGGTAAAATATAGCTATATACAGAGTAATCTTCTAACTGCTCTAAGGCCCCGCGCGAGTCTCTTTTATCCAGGATATCCTTAATATACGGTTTATCTTTCTGCTTCCATCCGGAAATACGTTCGGTAATAGCCAGAATCTGTCCGTCTTTATCATAAATAACGCATCCCTGCAGCCTCTCCCTGTTTTGAAAACTCTCAGCTAATCGGTTAGCTGACTTTAAATCATTGTTCAGTAAAATATGCCTGGCAGAAAGTTCTACACTTTCGGCAACTGCCCTGGCTTTCCTTTGCAGGTCATCCATCGCCAGCTTTTCTTCAAAACGCACTTGAAAGATGCCGAATACAGTAAAAACAACAGCTATGATAATTAAGATAGGTAAAATAAATAAAAGGATCCTTTTCATATTTATTTCTCCTGTTCGTAATTTATGGCTCTTATAGGGTATGGGATTATTATGCCCTCCTGGGCGTAACGTTCATGAAGCCTTTTGATAAATTCATGCTTGATTAAATACTGGTCCGTAAATTCCCTGGCCCTTAGGATTACCGTCAAGTTAATGCTAAAATCGCCAAAGGCTCCGTAGCGCACAAAAGGTTCAAACTCCGGCACCCCTCCGGAGACTTCCTGCATTATCTGCTTTCCCACCTCACAGGTAATTTTTTCAACCATTTTCAGGTTACTTTTATAATGCACTCCGAGATTAACTAAAACTGCCATCTCCTTATCCGGAAGGTAATAATTCGTGACTATCGCTTTGGTCAATTTTTCATTAGGCACCAATACTACGTTGTTCGGCAACATTCTTATCTTGGTGGTACGCCAGGTTATATCGGTAATATACCCTTCTTCCCCGGAATCTAACTTTACATAATCGCCTATTTTTATCTGCCTTGAAGCAATAATATGAAAACCCGCGAACAGGTTAGAAAGCGTATCCTGCAGCCCTAAAGCAACTGCCAGGCCACCCACTCCTAAAGTTGCCAGGATAGGCGTGATAGAAATCC
>JAQTVG010000035.1:2552-8248 GCA_028706895.1 Candidatus Omnitrophota bacterium | reverse complement strand
GGCTTCGCCCTTTATACTGCTAACTGCATCTATCGCTTAATACATTCCTCCACCCATTCCACCCATACCTCCCATACCACCTGGCGGCATAGGCATAGGGGCTTCTTTCTCGGGTTTATCAGTAATAACAGCTTCAGTCATTAATAGCAATGCTGCTACGCTGGAAGCATTCTGTAAAGCAGAGCGGGTAACTTTGGTAGGATCAATTACGCCCGCTTCAATCATGTCCACATAAGCATCCTGGCTGACATCATAGCCCATGTTGGCCTTTTCCTGCTTTACCCTCTGCACTACCACTGAACCTTCAAGTCCGGCATTTTGAGTAAGCTGCCTGATAGGTTCTTCCAAAGCGCGCTTGATTATGTCCACGCCTATTTTCTCATCACCTTCAAGCCTTAGTTTTTCTAAAGCTGGGAGGGTGCGTAATAATGCTACTCCACCTCCAGGGACTATACCTTCTTCAACTGCCGCGCGCGTGGCATGCAAGGCATCTTCAACGCGGGCTTTCTTTTCTTTCATTTCAGTTTCTGTAGCTGCGCCCACATTGATTACCGCGACTCCGCCTGCAAGCTTTGCCAAACGCTCCTGGAGCTTCTCTTTGTCATAATCTGAATCAGTATCTTCAATTTGCTTCTTAATCTGGGCAATCCTGGCATTAATACCTTGAGTCTTGCCTGCGCCTTCAACTATAGTTGTGTTTTCCTTGTCTACTTTTACTCTCTTGGCGCGTCCCAAATCTTCAATATCCACGTTCTCTAACTTGATTCCTAAATCCTCGGTCAAGGCCTTTCCGCCTGTAAGCACAGCGATATCTTCCAACATCGCTTTGCGCCTGTCACCGTATCCGGGTGCCTTTACCGCGCAAGCTGAAAATGTCCCGCGGATTTTATTTACTACTAATGTAGCCAATGCCTCACCTTCAACCTCTTCCGCTAAAATCAAAAGCGGCTTTCCGACGCGGGCAATCTTCTCTAACAAAGGCAATAAATCTTTAAGAGAAGATATCTTTTTCTCATGTATGAGGATATAAGGCTCCTCCAGGATTACCTCCATACGCTCTGCATCAGTCACAAAATAAGGAGATAAATACCCCTGGTCAAACTGCATACCTTCCACAACTTCTAATGTTGTCGCCATTGCCTTTGCTTCTTCTACGGTAATAACCCCATCTTTACCAACCTTATCCATAGCTTCTGCGATTAAATCACCGATAGCGGTATCGCAATTTGCGGCAATTGAAGCAACCTGCGCGACTTCTTTTTTATCTTTAATCGGAGTAGAAAGTTTCCTTAACTCGTCTATGACCTTTTCTACTGCTTTCTCAATCCCGTGCTTTAAGGCCATGGGATTTGCGCCTGCTGTAACATTCTTAAGGCCTTCGCGATAAATGGCCTCAGCTAAAACCGTAGCAGTGGTTGTGCCGTCGCCTGCGATGTCCGAGGTCTTCTCAGCGACTTCCTTAACCATCTGGGCACCCATATTCTCAAACGGGTCTTCCAAATCTACTTCTTTAGCAACGGTAACCCCGTCCTTGGTAATCGTGGGTGAGCCGAATTTCTTGTCTATGACGACATTGCGGCCCTTTGGCCCCAAGGTCACCTTTACCGCAGCGGCTAACTGCTCTACACCGCTTAATATTTTCCTGCGGCCTTCATCTTTAAATAACAATTGCTTTGCCATTTCGTGATCCTCCTTTTAAATGAGCCCACAACTTATGGAGCGTAAGCGAACACAAGTTGTTTGGGCGAATTTACACCAAACCTTATTAGTAAACATAAACGGTGTCATCACTTAATAACCGCTAAAATATCTTCTTCGCGCATAATCAATAACTCTTCGCCTTCTTTGGTGGTGATTTCGTTTCCGGAATATTTACCGTATAATACCTTGTCTCCCACCTTTACTTCAGGCGCCTGCACAGAACCATTTTCTAAAACCTTGCCCTTGCCTACTGCTACTACCTTGCCCTCCTGGGGTTTCTCCTTGGCAGTATCAGGCAAAAGTATGCCTCCCTTTGTTTTTGTTTCCGCTTCCAGCGGCTTTACGACCACGCGGTCTCCTAATGGTTGGATGTTCATTTGCTACACCTCCTTTAATATATGGTTATTTTGGCACTCTTATTTCCAGAGTGCCAATTATAAAATAAAAAATTTTTTTGTCAAGAAATTTTTTTAATATTATAAAGCAAGTTAATCCCTTTGAGAATCAAATCTCTATCTATTTTATTAATCTTGCGGCAATATTTTCCGATTAAACCTATATCGCCTCCCGTGCCTATGGTTTTTGCGTTCTTTCCAATTTTCTCTTTTATCCTTATAATCAATCCGTCGGTAAGTCCGGCAAAGCCATAAATCAGACCGCTAAGTATGTTGCTCTTGGTATCCCTGCCGATAAGTTCTCCGGGCGCTTCTAACTTTATTTTAGGCAAGAGCGCTGTCTTTTGGCTAAGGGCGTCCAGCGATATTCCTAAACCCGGTAAAATCATGCCTCCCAGGAACCCTTTATTTTTAGAAACCACATCAAATGTAACAGCAGTGCCAAAACTGACAATAATTAATGGCGCGTTGTAAAGAACAAGCGCGGCATAGGACTTAACAAGACGGTCCTGGCCTACCTGGCGCGGCTTGCGGCAGGAGTTTTTTATAGGCACCTTTATATCATTACCTATAATATAAGGTTTTTTGCCTAAAAGTTTTATTAAGGCCTCTTCCATAATTTTAGTGGCCTTCGGGACTACGCTGCAGATTACCGCATCAGAGATAACATGGCGTTTAAATATCCTGCGAAGGCATGGCTTATAGTCTTGAGAATGCGTCGGGATAATAAACCTCGCACTCAAAGCATCCCCCCGGAATAATCCCAAGTTTATATTCGTATTCCCTATATCAATGGCTAACAGCATTCTTTAGCTCCTTAATCTTATCCCTGATAACCGCTGCTTTTTCAAATTGCAGGTTCCTCGCAGCTAATTCCATTTCATATTCCATCTCCGATATATATTTATTCAATTCGTATTTGTCTTTTTCCTCGCCGGTCAAATTTGCAACGAATTCTTCGGCCTCTTCCAAATCTTCAATCCCGCCTTTGATTGCTTTCTGGATGGAGCGCGGGGTAATCTTATTCTTTTTATTAAATTCAAACTGTTTCTCTCTTCTCCTGTTACTCTCAGAGATTGCTTTTTTCATTGAACCGGTTATGGTATCGGCATACATGATTACTGTCCCGTTTATGTTACGCGCTGCCCTGCCGGAAACCTGTATTAAAGATGTTGCCGAACGCAAGAAACCCTCTTTATCAGCGTCTAATATTGCTACCAGTGAAACTTCCGGCAAATCCAGGCCTTCCCTCAAAAGGTTTATCCCCACCAAACAATCAAATTTCTTCTGCCTTAATTCCCGCAGGATTTTTGAACGCTCAATAGTCTGAATTTCTGAATGTAGATATCTTACCTTTAATCCCTTATCTTGTAAATAAGTAGTTATGTCTTCAGCCATTCTTTTGGTAAGAGTGGTCACTAATACCCGCTCGTTCTTTTTCGCGCGTTTTTTTACCTCTTCAATCAAATCCTCAATCTGGCCTTGTGTAGGCCTGATAATAACCTCTGGGTCAACTAAACCGGTAGGCCGGATAATCTGTTCAATGACTTCCCCCTGGCTCTTTTTTATCTGGTCTTCGTCGGGAGTGGCGGAAACAAATATCTCCTGTTTTACAAGGCCCTCAAATTCTTCAGATTTAAGCGGCCTGTTATCTAAACACGATGGCAGCCTGAAACCATATTCTACCAGGACTTTTTTTCTGGCGCGGTCGCCTTCATACATACCCCTTATCTGCGGTATAGTCGCGTGGCACTCGTCTATTATAGTCAGGAAGCCTTTCGGGAAATAATCAATTAAACAATACGGCCTTGAGCCGGCTGGCCTGCCGGATAGATGACGCGAATAATTCTCAATGCCGTGGCAATACCCTATTTCCTTAAGCATCTCCATATCATACCTGGTGCGGGATTCCAGGCGCTGGGCTTCCAGTAATTTATTTTGGCTCTTCAGAACCTCTAACCTCTCTTTTAATTCCGCGTCAATGGACTTAAGCGCACCTTCAAGTTTATCACCGGAAAATATAAAATGTTTTGCAGGGTATATTGCTATTCTCTCTAATGAATTCAATACCTCCCCGGAAACCGGATTTATTTCGGAAATTTTCTCTATCTTATCCCCTAAAAACTCTATCCTTAGCGCTGTCTCTTCATAAGAAGGAAAAACCTCCACGACATCCCCTCTTACCCTTAAGCGGCTGCGTATAAATTCATAATCATTTCTTTCATACTGTATCTGGATAAGTTTCAAAACTAAATCGTCACGCGATAAAACACGCCCTTTTTCAACAAAAACAAGAAAATCCCGGTAATCCTCGGGCGAGCCCAAGTTATATATACAGGATACCGAAGCTACAATTAAACAATCGCGGCGCGACATGAGTGATGTAGTCGCTGAAAGGCGTAGGCGGTCTAACCTGTCATTGATAGACGAATCTTTCTCTATATACGTGTCTGTAGAAGGTATGTACGCTTCCGGCTGGTAATAATCGTAATAACTGACGAAATACTCTACGGCGTTATGCGGGAAGAATTCTTTAAATTCCGAATACAACTGCGCCGCTAAGGTTTTATTGTGGGAGATTACCAGCGTCGGCTGGTTTATTTTGGCGATGACATTGGCCAGAGTAAAGGTTTTTCCGCTGCCGGTAACGCCGAGTAATGTCTGGTATCGTTTCCCTGAAGAAATTGATACCGCTAATTCTTCAATTGCCCGGGGCTGGTCGCCGCAGGGCTTGTAATCCGATACTAATTTGAAACCATCCATTAAATTATAATATTTCTAAGCATATATCGGTAGAAGCAAAAGAATGGGTGAGTTCTCCGATAGAAATCATATCTACGCCGCTAGCAGCAATCTGTTTTACATTAGTAATATCTATACCCCCCGAAGCCTCTAATTTGGTGGGCAGATGATGGCTGGTAAATTCGGTGCTATTCCTGATCTGGACTGCCTGTTTTATCTGTTTTAAGTCCATATTGTCCAGCATTATGACATTGGGCTTAAACTTGAGGGCGTGTTTAAATTCTTCAATGTTTTGGGTTTCTATTTCAATTTTAAAACCTTTTGGGATACTCGGTAATTTAGTGTAGCCTTCCGTTACTTTGATATGATTGTCTTTAATCAATACCATCTCATCCAGCCCCATCCTGTGGTTGTGCCCGCCGCCGATCCTTACAGCATACTTTTGCAACTCCCTAAGGCCGGGGATAGTTTTACGGGTATCGGTAATCTTTACTTTGTAGGGCTCTATCTCTTTTACATATTCTCTTGTCTTGGTGGCTATCCCTGAAAGCATACTCATTAAATTAAGCGCTACCCTCTCTGCGGTTAAAATGCTGCCGGCCAACCCCGAGAGTTTTATAACGCTCTTTCCCTTTTTGACGGCCTGGCCTTCTTTAACAAGCAGCTTAAAATCTATGCCTTTGTCGCTGATATCAAAAACCCGCTCTGCGACTTTTAATCCGCAGATTATACAGTCTTCTTTTACAACTACTTCCGCCTCAATCCTCTTATCTTTAGGAATAGTCAGCTGCGTTGTTATATCTCCCTTGCCGATATCTTCAACTAAAGCATGGCGGATAATAGTATCCAACTTTACAG
>JAQTVG010000035.1:0-2542 GCA_028706895.1 Candidatus Omnitrophota bacterium | reverse complement strand
TTGACGCAGATTTCTTATTTGAGTCCATCTTTAATTCCTTTCAGCTCCTGTAACGTTTTTTTAAGTTCTTCCAGCCTTATTTTTTCTTTATCCACAATCTCTTTCGGCGCCCTTTTTACGAAATTTTCGTTAGACAGGATACCTTTCTTGGCTTTAATTTCTGATTCTACTTTTTTTATTTCATCTTCCTTCTCTTTCCTTAATTTATCAACGTCAATTACGCCTGATAACGGGATAACTATGGTCATGCCTTTTAAAACTTTTACATACTGGGCGTTACCGGGAGAATAATCTTCTGCGATGTTTAACGACTCTAACCTGGACATACCGCGTATAAGCGAATCCATTGACAGGAACAAATCTTTTTTTGCCTTATTATTTACGCATATTCCGGCATTGATTTTGTTCTGCAGAGGAATTTTTAATTCTGAGCGCATCATCCGGATTGTAGTAATGGCTTCAAAAACAATTGCCATTTTTGACTCCGTCTTTTTATCAATTAAATCCTCCTGTAAATGCGGCCAGGGCATAAGCATAATAGAATCTCTGTCTCCGGGAAGCTTATGCCATATTTCTTCGGTTATAAAAGGCATAAACGGGTGCATTACCCTCAAGAATTTCTCCAACACCTTATACATGACTACCTGGTTATGTTTTTTTCTGATGTCCGGTTTAATCATTTCCAGGTACCAGTCACAGAACTCATGCCAGAAGAACCCATACAATATATTTGCAGCTTCATTAAATTTAAAATTATCAAGCTCTTTGCCAACCTGCTTTAAGGTTGAATAAAACCTGCTCAATATCCAGCGATTGACGATATCCAAATCTTCTTTCTTAAAAAACTCGCAGAGGTCAGTTTTGATATATCCCGGCTCAAGGTTCATCAATATAAACCTTGAAGCGTTCCAGATTTTATTCGCGAAATTCCTCCCCTGCTCAAACCTCTCTTCTGACAAAAATATATCCTGGCCTTGAGAGGTGATAGAGATTAAGCTGAAACGCAAGGCATCCGCGCCGTATTCATTTATAATATCAAGTGGATCAATGACATTACCGAGCGATTTAGACATCTTTTTTCCTTCAATATCGCGCACCGTGCCGTGGATATAAACGTCACTAAAAGGTTTTTCTCCCATAAATTCAAACCCCGCCATAACCATCCTGGCTACCCAGAAGAAGATTATTTCAGGCGCAGTCACCAGTACTGAAGTAGGATAAAAATATTTAAGCTCTTCTGACTCTTTAGGCCAATAAAAAGTGGCAAACGGCCAGAGCCAGGAAGAAAACCATGTATCCAGCACATCCTCATCCTGATAGATATCCTTTGAACCGCACACAGGGCACTCCTGGAGCCTTGTCTTAGAAACGATTACGCCTTTATCCTGGCAGTTTTTACAATAGTAAACAGGTATACGGTGCCCCCACCAGATTTGCCGCGATATACACCAATCCTGGATATTCTCCATCCAGTTAATGTATACTTTTGTCCAACGCCGGGGATGAAATCTAATCTCGCCTTTTTTCACCGCTTGTAACGCGGGCTTGGCAAGCGGCTTCATTTTTACAAACCACTGCTTTGATAAATACGGCTCAACTATGGTGTGGCAGCGGTAACAATGCCCTGCAGATAAATTATGGGGTTCTACTTTTTCTAGGAGGCCTTTTTCTTTTAAATCCTCTAAGATAACCTCTCTTGCCTCAAACCTGTCCATACCGCTATAGTCTCCGGCGTTTTCATTAAGAGTGGCGTCGGGATGCATTATGTTTATAAATTCCAGGTTGTGTTTTTTGCCTAACGCGTAATCATTAGGGTCGTGCGCAGGGGTAACTTTTACTGCGCCTGTGCCAAATTTCATATCTACCATACTATCGGAGATTATTTTAATCTCACGGTTCATTAAAGGCAGGATAAGGCTCTTGCCGACCAGTTTCTTATATCTTTTATCCCTGGGGTTAACCGCTACCGCTGTATCGCCTAACATAGTTTCGGGGCGGGTTGTAGCGACTATTATAAAATTATCCGGTTCATCTTTTAGCGGGTATTTTAAATAATACAGGTTCCCCAATAAATCATGGTGCTGGGATTCTTCGTCAGACAGAGCGGTCTGGCAGCGGGGGCACCAATTGATAATATAACTTCCCCTGTAAATCAATCCTTTTTCATAAAGCCGGACAAAGACCTCTGCCACCGCCTTAGAATACTCCGCGTCCATAGTAAAGCGCGTCCTCTGCCAATCGCAGGAGGCGCCGAGCTTCTTTAACTGGTGGATGATGGTTGAACCGTATTGCTCTCTCCACTGCCAAACCCTTTCAATGAATTTTTCTCTTCCCAGGTCCTGGCGCTTAAGGCCTTCTTTAGCGATGGATTTTTCTACGACATTCTGGGTGGCAATGCCGGCATGGTCAGTGCCCGGCATCCAAAGAGATTCATCGCCCTTCATCCTGTGGTAACGGATAAGTATGTCCTGGATAGTATCATTCAGGGCATGGCCCATATGCAGAATACCTGTGACATTAGGGGGAGGTATAACGATACAGA
>JAQTVG010000034.1 GCA_028706895.1 Candidatus Omnitrophota bacterium | reverse complement strand
GTTTAGCTCCTTACGGCGAGCCTAAGTATGCGGATTTGATTTTGAAAGAATTATTGGATTTAAAAGAAGACGGGTCATTTAAATTAAATATGAAATATTTTGGTTATTGTAATGGCCTTAGAATGACAAATTCGCGGTTTGATAAATTGTTTAGAGGCCCGGCCCGAAGGCCGGAAACTAAAATAACACAAAAAGAAATGGATGTGGCTGCTTCAATTCAGCAGGTAACAGAAGAAATCATGCTTCGGATGGCCCGTCATGTGCATCAGGTTACAGGAAAAGACAAGCTTTGTCTTGCCGGAGGCGTTTCCTTAAACTGCGTTGGCAATGGTAGAATTTTGCGGGAAGGCCCTTTTAAAGATATATGGATACAACCGGCAAGCGGAGATGCAGGCGGGGCTTTGGGGGCTGCGCTTTGGGCCTGGTACAGGTACTTAGGAAATAAGCGCCAGAGTAATGAGAAGGCTGATAAGCAGAAGGCGTCTCTTTTAGGCCCGCAATACAGCGATGAATATATAGAGGATTTCTTGATAAAAGAAAACCTGCCTTATAAAAAAATAGCTTATTCTGATATTCCGTCTATAATTTCTGATTTAATTATAGAAGGTAAAGTAATCGGTTGGTTCCAGGGGCGGCTTGAATTTGGGCCGAGGGCTTTGGGTTCAAGGAGTATAATCGCAGACGCCAGGAATCCCGAAATGCAGTCTAAAGTGAATTTAAAGATTAAATACAGGGAATCTTTTCGCCCATTTGCGCCTACGGTTTTAAATGAGAAAGTTTCGGATTGGTTTGAGCTGGATAAAGAGAGCCCTTATATGCTTTTGGTCGCGCCCCTGAAGGTATCCAGGAGAATAAAACCCGATGGCCAGTTATCGGGTTTTGATAAGTTAAAAGCAAAGCGCTCCGAAATACCCGCTGTTACCCACGTTGATTATTCAGCAAGAATCCAGACTGTAAAAAGAGAGGATAACCCCCTATATTATGACCTGATAAATGAATTCTATAAAAAGACGGGTTGCCCTGCTATAATAAATACTTCTTTTAATGTAAGAGGCGAGCCGCTTGTGTGCAGCCCTCAGGATGCGTTTAAGTGTTTTATGAGGACTGAAATGGATTACCTGGCTATGGGTTCGTTTCTGCTTGATAAGAAAGAACAGAAAGCGCTTAAAGAAGATACAAAATGGCAGAAGGCTTTTGAACTTGATTAAAATGGAAAAATTGAATTACGATAAAAAAACTCTTAAGAAATTCGGCATAACCATGGGGGTAGCTTTTGCTGTAATAGCCTTAGCCATATTGGCGCGGCATAAACACAGCCCCGTACCTGTATTATTGGTTTCGGCTGCCTGGTTTATTTTCGCTTTCAGCAGGCCCGGGTTATTAAAACCGCTCTATATTATCTGGATGAAATTCGCGTTTATACTGAGCTGGATTAATACAAGAATAATCTTATTTGTCATATTTTATTTGTTATTTACCCCTATGGGTATTGTGATGCGGATTTTTGGCGTTGATTTACTGAATAGAAGAATAGAAAAGGATAAGGGCTCTTATTGGCAAAAGGCGCTTAAAAAAGAATTTAGCAAGCCTGGTTATGAAAGGCAATTCTAGGGAGGAAGGGAATGGGTAAGCTTTCTATATTAAAGGAATTCTGGGATTTCTTAAAGGAAAGAAAAAAATGGTGGCTGGCTCCGATGATTATAATGCTTTTATTGCTGGGCGCACTGATTTTCTTTACTCAGTCATCAGCGGTCGCGCCTTTTATCTACACGCTTTTCTAGAAAATAAGAAAGGATAAGGGTGGGTAAAATGAAAAAGACGGCCTCAAAGATTATTATAGCTATTATATGCGTCATCGTTTTATTCAGTTTTAAAGAAACAAGCGGCAACAGTCCTATTTCTATCATCAGGCGCAATGACTTACAGAATAGATTAACAGCCAAAGGCGACATTTTCACTTTCAGGGTAGCCCTTTTTGGGCTGGTGCCCGTGGGAGAGGCAAAGTTTGAAAATGAGGGAGAAGAGGTATACCAGAACCGGAAGGTTTACCACTTGTCCGCAGCGGCGAACCTTTTAGATTTCTACACTAAGTTTTTTAAAGCAGGAGCACAGATTGATTCTTATGTGGACAAGGATAAATTACATACATTAAAGTTTAAACAGACATTAATCCGGCCCAATAAACCGGTGGATGAAAAAGAGGTTTTGTATGACCAGGATAAAAATTTTATGGAGCTAAGGGGGGTGAAAAGGCAAATCCTGCCTGATACGCAGGACCCGCTCTCAGCTATATTTTATATACAACATCAAAATTTGGAGTTAGGAAAAGTGTTTGATTTAAATATAAATACCAATCAGAAGAATTACCAGTTGTATTTAAAGGTAGCTGATAGAAAAGAGTACGCGTTGGAATCAAAAAAAATAGGCGTTTGGGTATTAACGGGAGTTATCAAAAGGCGCGATAAAAATAACCCGTATCATAAGACTACAATGAAAATATGGATTATGGACAGCCCTTCAAAAATCCCTATCCTGGTTAAAACGATGACTAGCGGAGGCCAGATTACCGCAAGGCTGGAGAGCGTTGATTGATATGCGGGAAAATTCAAGAAATAAGATAATCGCAGGCCTGATATTTATCGTTATTTTATGGTTTTTATTTTTATGCCTGCTTAATTATTTCGCTCAAAAGCCGCGTATGGATGAAGGCGAGGTCTTGCGTAATATCCAGGAGTTAAGCATACCGCAATTATTCGGAGAATTAAAATATAACCAGGTATTCCCAAGGAGTTATCTTGCGCTAATAAGCTTTTTTTCAGCCCATTTTTCTTACAGCCTTTTATCATTACGGCTCTTTCCGCTATTATTTATGATGGCCGGGTTCTTCTTGTGGGTATACATATATAAACAGGAGGCCAAAAGCAATTTTTATTTATTTTTATTGATATTTTCTTTTAGCAGTTCCATGCTTATGGTTGATTATGCCGGCTATCTGAAGCAATATTCTTGCGATGTATTTGCAATAGCGGCCTTTACCCTGTTTATTTATTATCAAAAGAAATATTTTAATCAAGAAACATCAATCAAATGCCTGTGGTTCTTTTCCATAGTAACGCCCGTTTTAATAGCCTTTTCCCAGATGAGTTTCTTTATATTCTGGATAATCATTTATAATTACCTGTTTTTGCTAAGGGAAAATAAAAAGGTCCTTTTACCGTTTGCTGTTTATACTTTTCTTGCTGTCCTTTTTTGTTTATTGGTTTATTGGTTTGACATAAGGCATTCTATGAGGATAAAATTCATACAGGAGTATTGGAATAACTCTTTTATAGATACAAGCTCCCTTTATAATTTCAGCAAAACATTCACTAATGGGCTGCAGAACATTTTAGTGCGTTGGTTTATTGAGAATAAAATCGCAAAATCTGTTGCCAGCGTTTTCATGCCTTTTGCTTTGATAGCAATAGGCAAGAGTTTCTGGGTATCTCTGAAGGATAATAAAGGAAAAATCCTTGATATAAGCTCTATTTGCGGAGTCCTGATTATAGAGCTGTTTATTTTAGGAGTATTTAAAATATATCCTTTTACCGGTTCGCGCATAACTCTTTTTATCGCGCCGTTTATATTTTTTATGATTGTACAGGGTATCTATCTTGTTAGGAAGATAAAGTTAATTTTTGTTCCGCTGTTAAGCGTTTATATAATATTCCTAAGCGGTGTATCATATCACCTGTTATGGTTTTACCTTAATTTTTATAAAAAGTAAAATATGCCGATTTCCACATTTTTATTTATGAATTATATTGTAGCCGTAAGCTCTTTTATTATTGCATACAGGCTATTTAGAATACCCGATTTTGTAGATTCTTTAATCTGCTGGTTTATCCTCTATCTGGCACAGGTTTTGGCTGTCGAGCTTCTCTTGGGTTTTTTTGGCATCCTTTATTTAAAAAATCTTATTCTGTTTAATTTGGCTGTACTTTTAATCGTATGGTTAATAGCCAGGAAATATCCTTCATCTTTTGATTTAGGGCCGGTTAAGGAAGGGGCTTCCCTGGTACTTCATAACAAGCTATTTCTTTTTGTTGCCTGTTTAATTTTATCTTTTACGTCCGTCAAGATTTACGCCAGTTTAATTAATCCGCCCCTCGGATGGGATAGCTTAAATTATCATTTTACATTTGCGGTAGAATGGTTAAAACACGGGAACCTGAATAATCCTATTGTGGCAAGCGACGACCCTTTCCCGTCGTATTACCCCATTAACGGGTCATTATTCTTTCTTTGGCTGATACTGCCTTTTAAAAATGCATTCCTGGCTGACCTTGGGCAATTGCCGTTTTTCCTGGTTTCTTTCCTGGCGATTTTATCTGTCAGCAGGAAATTAGGTTTAGGCAAAGAATATTCCTTTTTTGCCGCCTGCCTGTTTATAATGATACCGAATTTCTTTAAACAGTTAGGGATAGGCTATGTAGACATTATGCTGGGGGGGATCTTCCTGGCAGCATTAAATTTTATCTTAAGGCTTAAAGAGGAATTTAATTTTAAAGGCGTTATTATCGCGGCTCTTTCTTTCGGCATATTTATAGGTATTAAGACTACCGCTTTACCTTATAGTATTTTTCTCCTGTTTCCATTTTTATACCTGATTTTTTCCCGAAAGAATTCCGGTATCAAGGCCAAAATCGCTTATGTCATTTTGTTTCTTTTGCCGGTATTTATATTTGGAGGGTTTAGTTATATCAGGAATTTTATTCTTACCGGCAACCCTTTTTATCCGCTTGATATGGCAATCTCAGGGAAAACCATTTTTAAAGGAGTGATAGACAAAGCGACTTTTATCGCGCGTAATGAAATAGGGGGGTATTCTATCGCAAAACTCCTGTTCCATGAAGGTATGGGTGTCCAGACCTTGTTGATTATTCTCCCCGGAGTTATTTTGGCTTTACCCGCCAGCATATGGAAAAATAAAAACAGGGATTTGTTTTTTAGTTATATTATGATTTTGCCGTTTTTACTCTATTTATGCTACAGGTTTGTTTTGCCCATCCCTAATTCCCGTTATCTTTATCCGATGCTTGGAATAGGCATGGCCGCCGGTTTTTATGTTTCTAATTCCCTCAAGGTGCCTCTAAAAATCGTAAAAGCAATTTTCTTTGTCTCTGTAGTAGCTTCCAGTTTTGAGTGCGCGCGAAAGATGGAGCTGGGCATTTCCTGGGTATTAACTTTTATATTGTTTATTGCAGCCCTCCTTATTTTAAAGCACAAGAAACTAAGGGTTATTTTGTCCTCTAAAGCCGTTATTGTTGCGGTAATTTTTATTTCGTTCCTTGTATTACAAGGACTGCTTTTAGATTACAACAAAAATGAATATATTCGTTATATAAAGAATTCCCGCTATTGGCCGGATGCAACCCGGGCATGGGATTGGCTGAATAATAATACGGACGGCAACAGCATAGCTTATGTCGGAAGGCCCGTTCCATACCCCTTATACGGGACAAACCTTAAAAATAATGTTTATTATGTTTCTGTTAACAGCCTTGATCCCATACGCCTGCACGATTTAAAGTATTCAAGATACCGCTGGGATAGCGCGGAAAATATGCATATTAATTTTGAAGCCGGAAATAATTACCGCGGTAATGCCGATTATACGGTTTGGCTGAATAATCTATATAAGAGGAATACGGACTTCTTGTTTATCTATTCCTTGCACCACACAAAAGACACAAAGTTTCCGATTGAAGAAATATGGGCCAAAGCCCACCCGGATAAATTCAATCCGGTATTCAGCAATAACACAATCAGGATATACAAATTAATCAAATGACAATTACGCTTGTTATACCGGCGCATAACGAAGAAGAAGTTATCGCCCAGACTATTAAAAGCATAGAAGACAAATTAAGCCTGGACTATAAAATATTGGTTGTGAATGACCATTCGGTTGATAATACCGCTCTTGTCGTAGAGGGCCTTATGAAGCAATATCCCAATTTAATGCTGGTTGATAATGATACGCCCAAGGGGTTCGCTAATGCCTTAAAAAAGGGGTTTTCAGTTTCAGGCTCAGATTTAGTAATACCTGTTATGGCGGATTTATGCGATGACCCCAGGACCATTGAAGATATGTATGCTAAATCCCTTGAGGGTTTTGATATCGTCTGCGGCTCCAGGTATATGTCAGGCGGCACAAAAATGGGAGGGCCGTTTTTGCAGTCTTTATTTTCAAGGTTTGTCGGTTGTTCCCTCAAATACTTTATAGGTGTTCCGACTTTTGATGTTTCAAATTCTTTTAAATGTTACCGTAGAAATGTTTTAGATTCCATTAAACTTGAAAGTAATGGATTTGAAATATCTATGGAGATAACACTAAAAGCGTATTTTGCCGGTTTCAGGATTGCGGAAACCCCTACGGTCTGGACAGGCAGGTCTATCGGCAAGTCAAAGTTTTATTTGTTTAAGGTCGCGCCCAGGTATATCAAATTATACCTGTGGGCAATATTCGGAAGAAAAAGGTAAGTTTATGGCAGAGGTAGTATTAGTGCAGCCAAAAGTAGGCAATTGGGATGATTTCCGTTCTCATCCTTCGCTGCCTTTGGCGTTATTGTCAGCCTCAAGGTGCGTGGCTAAAGAATTCAGCACTGTTTTTATTGACACCCGCGTTGATAAAGGATGGAAAGAGCGGCTTAAAGAAGAGCTTAGAAAGAACCCTCTCTGCGTCGGAGTGACTTCTATGACAGGTAACCAGATAGGTTATGCCTTGGAAATATCAAATTATGTCAAGAAGGTGTCGGGAACACCCGTTGTCTGGGGAGGCATACACGCCAGTTTATTGCCGGAATCGACTCTGGCCAATAAAAATATAGATATCATTGTTACCGGAGAAGGGGAGCTGGCTTTTTTAGAATTAACCAGGGCATTGGCGAAAAAAGAAGATTTAAAAGGGATACGCGGAGTCTGGTATAAAGAAAATAACCGGATTATTAAAAATCCGGGCAAGGAGTTTGCCCGTTTGGATGATTTGCCGGATTTACCGTTGTCTCTTATAGACATAGAAGAATTTTTACCGATTTTTAAAGGCAGAAGGACATTTAATATAGAAACATCGCGAGGCTGCCCTAATCAATGCGTTTTCTGTTTTAATACTGCTTATAACAAAAATACTTGGAGGGCTTTTTCAGCCGAAAGGGTTATCAGGGAATTAAAATACTTGTCAGGGCATTTTAATGTGCGCAGTTTCTACGTGATTGACGATAATTTCTTCGTGGATTTAAAGCGCGCGCGCGCTATCGCAGGCGGCATGATTGATGAAGGGCTGGATATTATCTGGGAAGTGCAGGGTATCACGATTAATTCCGCGCTTAAAATGGATGAAGATTACATGGAGCTTTTGGTAAGGGCGGGGATGAAAAAAGTCCACTTTGGTATTGAGTCCGGTTCTGATAGAGTGCTGAAAATGGTGAATAAAAGGCTTAAGGTGGAAGACGTCATAGAAATTAATAAGAAATGGAGCCGTTATAACATTGTTACCCAATATAACTTTATGTGCGGGTTCCCCGAAGAGTCAATGGAGGATATCCGCAAGACAAAAGACCTGGCTTTACGGTTAATGAAAGATAATCCCCGGGCGCTGATTTCTCCATTTTGCCCTTTTACGCCTTATCCGGGCACTGCCCTTTATCAGAATAGCATCGATAATGGTTTTATCAGGAAAAAGGAATTGGAAGAGTGGAGCCATACCGATTACGGGAATAACCTTTGGGAGTCAAGGCAAAAGAAGGGTATCCTTTCTTCTCTATTTTTTGTTTCAATGTTCCTGGATAAGCACCGTTCGCAGGATATGGTCGGTTCCAAAATCCTGAAGATTTTAATTATGCTGTACCGCCCGATAGCCAAATTCAGGTTTAGGCACCTTTTTTTCAAGTTTATGCCCGAAATCAGGGTGAGCAGTTTACTATTTAAATAATATGCCGAAATTATCCGTTATTGTCCCTGTTTATAATGAAGCCAGGACCATAAAACAAATCCTGGAAAAGATTAATTCTGTCCCGATAGACAAAGAAATAATAGTCGTAAATGATGGTTCTAGCGACGGCACGGAAAAGATCCTGAAAGATATTAAATACGGCAACCTCAAGGTCGTACATCATAGCGGCAACAGGGGAAAGGGCGCTGCATTTTTGACGGGCCTGTCTTGTGCGCAGGGGGAATTTGTGATAATACAGGATGCTGACCTGGAATATGAGCCCGGCGATTATTTGAAATTAATGCG
>JAQTVG010000033.1 GCA_028706895.1 Candidatus Omnitrophota bacterium | reverse complement strand
TTTTAACTAACTCTGACAAAATATTTGTGTAGGGCTCGTCCTGAAAATTAGCCAGTTCCCTGGTCTCAACCACATAGACTTTATCTGCCCCGCGCCAGATCAACTCCTGGATTTCTTCTTCCAGATGTTCGCCTAAAAGCACTGCTGAAACATCAGTACCTAAAGATGCCGCTAAATCTTTTGCCTTACCGAGCAACTCATATACTACCGACTGGACCTTGCCTTTTTTCTGTTCGGCAAAAACCCAAACTCCTTTATATGCCTTGAGGTCTTCTTTAGATGCAGTTCGCGCCTGGGGTTTTTCAAGAAGTATGGCTTTAAACTTGCAATTCGGGACGCAGGCGCCGCAAAGATTACACTTATTCAGGTCTATAACGGCCTTCTTGTCTTTTATGGTGATAGCGCTAAAAGGGCATGCCCTTACGCATAATGTGCAACCTGTGCATTTTTCTATAATAATCTGTATGGGCATATTTATCTTTAGTTAAGTTCCGGCTTTAATATCTCTGCCAGTTTTTCGGCTATTTCATGAGTTTCGCCTTTTAATACCTGGCCTCCTGCGCGGGGCGCTGGTGTAAATATTTTTACTACCTGCGTCGGCGACCCTGTCAAGCCCAGATTCTCGGCCTGAGCCTCAATATCCTGGGCCTTCCAATGTGTAATCTTTGCCTGCTTTGCCCGCATCATGCCTTTTAAAGATGGCAGGCGCGGAGTATTAATTTCTTTTACTACAGTAATAAGCGCGGGTAGCGGCACTTCTATAATCTCAAATCCCTCTTCAGTCATTCTTTCTACGCGCGCTATATTGTTTTTTATCTCCTCTATTTTTTTGACATAAGTAACCTGGGGTATGTCTAAATGCGCTGAAATTCCCGGCCCGACTTGCGCGGTATCGCCGTCGGAAGCCTGCTTACCGCAGATAATCAAATCAAAGGAGCCGATTTTTTTTATAGCTGCTGACAAGGTATAGCTGGTCGCCCATGTATCGCTTCCGGCAAAGGCGCGGTCAGAAAGCAATATACCCTCATCTATACCGACAGAAATTGCTTCCCTTAAAATTGCTTCTGCTTGCGGAGGGCCCATAGTAACAACCGTGGCCTTACCGCCGAATTTCTCCTTAAGCCGCACCGCCTCTTCTACCGCGTACACATCAAAAGGATTAACGATAGACTTTACTCCCTCGCGGATTAAGGTATTAGTCTCCGGGTTAATTTTAACTTCGGTTGTTTCGGGAACCTGTTTTATGCAAACAATTATGTTCATTTTATTTTGGCTGCCTGCCTGATCAGGTCCAAAGCGATAATATTCCTCTGGATCTGGTTTGTGCCTTCATAAATCTGGGTAATCTTGGCGTCGCGCATATATTTTTCTACAGGATAATCTTTCATATAGCCGTAGCCGCCTAAAATTTGTATCGCGTCAGTAGTGACTTTCATAGCCACATCAGAAGCATACATCTTTGCCATAGCTGAGCTTGTGCCCACATCTTTACATCCTGCATCTATTGCCCTGGCGCAGGAATAAATCAAGGCGCGGCTAGCTTCAATTTGCGTCGCCATATCTGCCAACATCCATTGTATACCCTGAAAGCTGGAAATAGATTTTCCAAACTGCTGCCTCTCTTTGGCATATTTTACCGCGACATCTAATGCCCCTTGCGCAATACCTAATGCCTGCGCTGCTACGCCGGGCCTGGACATATCAAAGGTTTTCATCGTGACGATAAAACCCATGCCCTCTTTTGCCAATAAATTCTCTTTAGGTATTTTACAGTCTGTAAATACGAGCTCGCGGGTTGATGAAGCGCGTATGCCGAGTTTTTCTTCTTTTTTCCCGAAAGTAAACCCAGGCGTGCCCTTTTCTACGATAAACGCGGAAGCGCCTCTTGCGCCTTTTGTCTTATCCGTCATAGCGATTACAACATAAGTTTCGGCATCGCCGCCATTGGTAATAAAATGCTTCAAACCGTTCAAAATATAATGGTCGCCCACTTTCTTTGCGGTGGTCTTGATTGCCGAAGCATCAGAGCCTGCCTCAGGTTCGGTAATCCCGAATGCAGCGACTTTCGCTCCGCTAGCCAAATCAGGAAGGTATTTTTTCTTCTGTTCATCATTACCAAAAAGAATAATCGGGAATGTGCCTAAAGCTGAAGCAGCATAGCATACAGCAATGCCTCCGCAGGCGCGTGATAATTCTTCGGTCGTAATACATAAATCCATTATACCGCCTCCTGTGCCGCCGTATTCCGCAGGCACAAATATAGCAAAAAGGTCGGATTGCGCTAAAATCTTAATAATCTCCCACGGATAATCTTCTGTCTGGTCATATTTAGCTGCTACAGGCCTTATCTTTTCTACGGCGATTTTACACGCCAGTTCCTGAATCATCTTTTGCTCATCAGTCAATAAATAATCCATGCTACCTCCTATTAAATGAGCCCACAACTTACGGAACGACAGTAAACGTAAGTTGTTTGGGCGAATTTATACCAAACCTTATTAGTAAACATAAACGGTATGAATTTTTAAGATTATACCACATTGATTTATTTTTACAAGGTTTTTAGAAGGGCTGTTTCCTGGCAATTTGGGAACTTGCAGCAATTAATGCATTCTGCCCAAATTTTATGGGGAAGGCAGGAATTTTTTACTCTTTTAAACCCAAATTTCTTAAAATATCCGGGATTATAAGTAAGTACAAATATCCTCTTAGCGCCTAATTCTTTTGCCTCATCTAAGCAAGTAAGAATCAGCTCCCTTCCTATGCCTTTATTCTGGCTGGCTTTTGACACTGCCAAAGACTTAATCTCCGCCAGGTCTTCCCATGAGATGTGCAACGCAGAGCAGCCCAGAATCTTCTTGTTAACTTCATATACCCAAAAGTCCCTTATACCTTCATACAATTCATTTAAAGAACGCGGCAACATTAAATCCTTCTTCGCGAAAGAATTAATTAAACTCTGTATTTGTTTTATATCCTGCACCCTTGCTTTTCTAATCATTTTAACGCCCGCCTTACTGTTTTTTAATTTCCGTACCTTTTGCTACGACTACAATCCCCGATTCAGTAACATGGAAATTCTTTTTATCTTCTTCTAAGTCGTAACCGATAACAGCTCCCTGCGGTATATTTATATCTTTATCTATTATCGCCTTTTTTATCTTTGCATACCTGCCTACATTAACGCCTTCCATAAGTATGGAATCATAAACCTCGCAATAGCTGTTAATCCTTACATTTGGAGAAAGTATGGAACGCTGGACCCTGCCGCCGCTTACTACGCAGCCTCCGGAAATAAGAGAATCAAGCGCCAGGCCCACCCTGCCGGCGACCAAATCGCCTGAATGAACCGTCTTTACCGGAGGAAACTGTTCCTGAAAAGTCCTCACCGGCCATTCTTTATCGTACAGGTTAAATGTCGGGTCAGCCTGGACCAGGTCCATATTAGCTTCATAATATGCGTCTATGGTTCCGATATCCCGCCAATACTGCGCTTCTTTTTTATTCTCATCAATAAAATTAAAAGCGACTACTTTCAGGCCTTTCTTAAGCAACTGCGGAATTATATCTTTACCAAAATCATGGTTAGAATTATTCTTCTTTGCATCTTCCTGCAATTCCTGCTCAATAACCGGAAGCTTGAAAACGTATATGCCCATTGAAGCATATATCTTGTCAGGGTTATGAGGTATGGTCTTTGGCTTTAAGGGTTTTTCCTGAAAACCCGTTACCCTGCCCATACTATCCACTTCTACCACGCCTAAATGCGGAGAGTTCTCTTTTTCTACTTCCACGACACCTACGGTCAAATCTGCCCCTGATAGCCTGTGAAAACCTACCAGGATATTATAATTCATTTTATAAATATGGTCGCCTGCCAAAATCAACACATCATCAGGCTTATCCATCTCCAGAGTGTATATGTTCTGGTAAATCGCATCCGCGGTCCCTAAATACCAGGTGTCGCCTATCCTCTGCTGGGCAGGAAGCAATTCAATGAACTGCCCCAGTTCTGAGGGGAGAAAATTCCAGCCAAGGCGTATGTGCCTTTGCAGTGATGAAGATTTATATTGCGTAAGGACATAAATCTTACGCAGGCCCGAATTGATACAATTGCTTAAAGTAAAATCAATAATCCTGTATATGCCCCCAAACGGCACTGCCGGCTTTGTCCTGTCTTTTGTTAAAGGCAACAACCTCTCGCCTTTTCCACCAGCCATAATAAAGGTTAAAACACGCCCGCTCATTTTATCAAGAACCCCATTAATCCGCGCCTAATCATCATTATGCCGATTGCCGCAAGCAATATATACATTATTTTGGAAAAAGCCCGGGTCCCGGCCTGCCCCATCAGCTTCATAATATAATCCGCTTTAATAAGAGTAATCCACACAATAAACATATTCAATATAAGAGACACAAAAGTAGGAACCAGCCCAAAGGTATCCAGCATCATCAAGGTAGTGGCCAAAACAGCCGGCCCTGTGATTAAAGGCGTACCCAAAGGAAATACACCTATATCTTTATCATTGCCATTAGATAAGAAGCCTTTGGAAGCCCCGGGCAGAAGAAGCCATACTGATATCACAAATAAAAGCGCCCCGCCTGCAACCTGAAAATCAGAGATAGTAATGCCTATCAGGCCGAATACCCATTTACCCACAAACATAAACAAGATGGCAAGTATTGTAGCGGTAGTTATTGAATCTATAATCACCCTCTGCCTTTGTTTTTTGCTTACCCCCCCAACGAGCGAAACAAATAAGGGTATAGTGCCAATGACATCCACGGCCACAAAAATGGGTATGAAGGCCAGCAAATAAGGTTCTAATAGTTTCATCATAGTTTTATATTATATATACGGGTAATTTAAAAAGCAAGCAAAATAACCTTGTGAAATATATACCGTAAGACATTCGGTATGTGTCTTGGTTTATTTTCGTGAGCACCGTTCGAATTTTCTAGATGCTCACCTAAAATAAACCAAACCACCCGCTAATACATATATACTTATTGATATTTTGCTGTGTGGTTTGGGAACGTGCATTAGAAAATCTTTGGCAAAAGTCTGCAAGGATTTACGACGAGTGAGTGCAGGAACTGACCTTCGTTATGCGTATGCCGGAATTCCTGCAAGCGAACGAGGAGTAAACCGTAGCAGACGGCAAAGATTTTCAGCATGTGAGCAAACCACACAGCAAAATTACTCTATTTTATTAATTAACGGTAGGCAAAGAAAACTGGTTAAGGCGGATAAAATTATCAGCCACTTCAGGCCGACAACGGGCAATAAAAACGCGCCGGATAAATTGCTGGTTACCAGAGCCAGGTTGCTAAAGCTGCAGAGCAGGGCGAATGAAGTAGCCTCAAGGCCCGGCACGCTTTTTCTTGCCATAAAATCCATGAGCATAAGAAAAATAAACATCCCAATCAAGCTATATACCACATCATAAATAACCGCAGTTACGGGAGTATAATAAAGATAACTTAATGAAGTTAGCGCCCCTAAGAATATGGAAATATACAGCCATTTTTTGATATTTATCTTTGTGCTCATTTTATAATAAACTACCGAGCCAATAATACCAAAAACAGTGCTTATGGTAGCCAACCACCCTATCCAGATTTTACCCCACTGAAAGCTATCTCTCTGGATAAAAAAAAGCGGGGTCCCGAAAGAGGGCGAATATTTATAAAGAAATATAAACAACCCCACAATAAGCAATTGTTTATGGGCGAATAATTTCTTTAAATCCGCAAATAATGTGGCGCGGGTTTTAGCCGGAAGAGTTTCATCTCCTCTGTAAAAATAAGCAGGAATCCCTACCAACAGATAAACCGGTATGAGGGCAAGAAACGCTGCCCTATATCCCCATTTTTCGGCGATGATACCCCCTCCTATTCCCGTCAGCAATATAGCAAAAGAAATAGCTATCCACTGGACACTCTGTATCCTTCCGGTAGCATTATACTTTTTGCCTTCCACGCACATAATTCCGTCCACTGTCACATCCCGGAAAGCGGCATTATTGGAAGTCAAAATCAATATTGTTACCAGGATAATCAGCGGCAAATGCATTAACCCTACTAAAAAGACCAGAATGATATCAAATAAAAGGGAAAGAAATATCCATGTCTTTTTATGCAAAAAATTATCAATGACATATCCTATCAGCGGCTTGACCAGCCACGTGGAGATAGTGATACTGCTGATGAGCATTATTTTCTCGGGAGAAAAATTAAGGGTTTCTTTAAGGTAGTAGAATAAACCCTGGGAAGGAAGGCTTTCTATGCCCTGGGTAAAGTAGACTGCGCTACTTAAGGCAAAAATCCAGAATAGCTTCTTATTCAGCCTTAGGTGCCTCCTGTACCACTGGGGATGCTGTCTTTTCTTCCTGCGAAGTTAAAGGCGCTGATTCTGCAGCCGGAGCCTTCTGGGCTTTGGTGTCCCTAAGCAAGGACCTGCTCTGCTTAATAGATAAAAGCGCCAAACTCAAACAAGTAATAAAAAACATGGTAGATAAGACAGTTGTTGTACGGGTAAGGAATGCGTTTGTCTTGGTCCCGAACATTGATTCTACATCGTGAAAACTTTCGGCCAAACCTCCGCCCCGGCCTCTTTGTATTAAAATAAGCACGATTAATAAAGCACAAACAATAACATGTATAGCAATTATTAAACCTATCATTTTTTAACTCCCGCTGCTTTTTTTACGATTTCGGAAAATGTTTCTATCTTCAGGCTCGCTCCTCCTACCAGCGCTCCATCAATATCAGGCTGGCTCATCAATTCTACGATATTTTCCGGTTTGACGCTTCCGCCATACTGGATTCTAACGATATCTGCTACTTCATCATTATACATCTTTCTTAATAAATCACGAATATATTTTTGCGCTTCCTGCGCCTGCGCGGCTGTGGCGGTCTTGCCTGTGCCAATTGCCCAAACCGGCTCATAAGCAATGACCATCTTCAGCATCTCTTCACCGGATATATCCTTGAGTCCGTTTTCTATCTGGTCATCAAATACCTTAAAAGTCTGGCCTGCCTCTCTTTGTGCCAAAGTCTCACCCACGCAGACGATAGGCGTAAGGCTATGCTTTAATACTGCTTTTATCTTTTTGTTTACGGATTCATTGGTCTCCCCGAAATACTGCCTGCGCTCTGAGTGCCCTATAATAACAAATTTACATCCTATATCTTTAAGCATCAAAGGAGAAACTTCTCCTGTAAAAGCGCCCTCATCCTGCCAATAAACGTCCTGCCCTCCTACAGCTATATTGCTTGTCTCTAAGGCATCAACCAGGTAAGCAAGCAAAGTATAAGGAGGACAAACTACAATATCTACATCCTCTATCTGAAAAAGGTCTCTTCTTAAGGCAACTACCAACTCCTGCCCTTCCTTAAGGGTCTTATACATTTTCCAGTTTCCTGCAATAATCGTTTTTCTCACTTGTCTGTCAAGGCAGCTATTCCAGGCAAAATCTTGCCTTCCATGAATTCCAAGCTCGCCCCGCCTCCGGTAGAAATATGCGTCATTTTATCTTCCAGTTTGAATTTAGCCACAGCTGCGGCAGTATCGCCGCCTCCGATTATCGTAGTTGCGCCGATAGTAGTTATAAATTTTGCGATTTCCTGCGTGCCGCGGCTAAAAGCATCCATTTCAAATATGCCTAAAGGGCCGTTCCAAACAATAGTCCTGGCAGATTTTAGTTTTTCTTCAAACAAGGCGATTGTCTTTGGCCCAATATCTACCGCAATCTTGCCATCAGGAATATTCTCACCCACAGTCTCTATCTTTGCATTAGGATCAATATTATCTACTATCACATTATCTATCGGCAGAAGTATATCTTTTTTCAGCGTTTTGGATTTATCTAAAATACTCTTAGCTAAATCCAGTTTGTCTTTTTCCAATTTTGAATTTCCGATGGGTTTACCTTGCGCCTTTAAAAACGTATAGGCCATGCCGCCGCCTATTATTATGGCATCACACTTGGGAAGGAGATTTTCAATAACGCCTATCTTGTCAGATACCTTAGCCCCTCCCAAAATAACCATAAACGGCCTCTGGGGGTCCTGTATGGCGCCACCCAAATACTTAATCTCCTTCTCTAAAAGGAACCCTGCTGCTGACTTGAGATAATGTGTAACGCCCTCTGTAGAAGCATGCGCGCGGTGAGCGGTGCCAAAAGCGTCGTTAATAAAAATTTCGCCTAACGAAGCAAGCGATTTGGCAAAATTGGCGTCATTTGCTTCTTCTTCAGCATGAAATCTTAAATTTTCTAATAATATTACTTTTTCCTTAGCCTGCTCAACCTCGTTCTTAATGTTATCTCCTATACAATCATTCAAAAATTTCAC
>JAQTVG010000032.1 GCA_028706895.1 Candidatus Omnitrophota bacterium | reverse complement strand
AAAAATGAGAAAAAAGATAGTAAGCGTTATTGGCGGGCATAGTTGTACGAAGGAAGTGGAGCAAATAGCCCATGATTTAGGCAAAAAACTGGCAAAAGTGGTGGATATTCTTGCTTGTGGAGGCCTAAGTGGAACAATGAAGGCGGTTTGCCAGGGTTTTAAGGCAGAAGGAGGCCTAACTATGGGCATTATACCGGGTTATGATAAAGACGATGCCAATCCTTTTATGGATATTGTTATTCCTACAGGCATGGGATTAGCAAGAAATGTTTTGGTAGTCAAATCCGCGGATGTGGTTATTGCGCTGCCCGGGCAAATGGGCACATTATCTGAAATAGCTTATTGTTTGCAGTTCGGCATACCGGTAATCAGCCTTAACTCTTGGGATATAAAGGGCGTGATTAAAACCAGGACAGTTGATGAGGCAGTTAAGAAAGCCAAAGATATACTATCATGATTAAGAAAAAAGTAATTATTCTTGGGGGCGGTCCGAATAGGATCGGCCAGGGTATTGAATTTGATTATTGTTGCTGCCATGCGGCTTTTGCCCTGCGCGAAGAGGGCATTGACAGCATCATGGTAAATTGTAATCCCGAAACAGTCTCTACGGATTATGATACCTCGGACAGGCTCTATTTTGAACCCTTAACCCTTGAGGATATATTGAATATTATTGAAGTGGAGAAACCCGCGGGAGTAATTGTGCAATTTGGAGGCCAGACACCACTTAACCTGGCAGTGCCCTTGCTAAAAGCAGGGGTGCGCCTCCTGGGGACGTCGGCAGATAATATTGATATCGCTGAAGACAGAAAGCGTTTTAAACAGATGTTGCATAAATTAGATTTAATGCAGCCGGATAACGGCACTGCCTTTAACTTTCAGGAGGCAAAAAAGGTTGCGCAAAAGATAGGCTATCCCGTTTTAGTCAGGCCTTCTTATGTTCTTGGCGGACGGGCAATGGAGATTGTTTACGAAGAGAGTACCCTCGAGCGTTTTATTAAAGAGGCGGCAGAAGTGTCAGGAGAGCATCCCGTGCTCATTGATAAATTCCTGGAGAACGCTTTTGAAGTAGATGTGGATCTTATAGGCGATGGCCAGGATTTTGTTATCGGTGGGATTATGGAGCACATTGAGGAAGCAGGGATACATTCCGGAGACTCGGCTATGGTATTGCCGCCTTTTAGTTTGCCGCAAAAAATCTTAAATAAAATCAGAGAGGCGACTTACAAGATGGCCAAAGAGCTGCATGTGGTGGGCCTGATGAACGTGCAATACGCGGTTAAGGACGGCAAGGTATATGTGTTAGAGGTCAATCCGCGCGCCTCAAGGACAGTTCCTTTCGTATCCAAGGCCATAGGTGTCCCTTTGGCTAAATTAGCAACTAAAGTTATGCTTGGCGTAAAACTAAAAGAGACAGGTTTTACTAAAGAAATTATTCCCAAGCACGTCGCAGTAAAAGAATCGGTATTTCCTTTTAACCGTTTCCCCGGAGTGGATATTATCCTGGGTCCGGAGATGAAATCTACCGGAGAAGTAATGGGCATTGACCAGGATTTTGGCCTGGCCTATATCAAAAGCCAGATTGCCGCAGGCCAAAACCTCCCGCATAAAGGCAATATCTTTATTTCTGTCAGGGACAAAGATAAAAAAGAGATAATACCTATAGCCAAAAAATTACACAATCTGGGGTTTCAGATTTGTGCAACAAGCGGTACAGCCGCTGTTTTAAAAAAGAATGGCATTGAGGTTTCGGTGCTGCCCAAGATTGGCGAAGGCCGGCCTAATATTTTAGACCTGATGAAGGACGGCAGGATTCAAATGGTGATTAATACTCCCTCGGGGAGAATCCCGCGGCAGGATGAAATCAAAATCCGTTCGCAAGTCATTTCCTATAACATACCTTATACAACGACCATATCAGGGGCCCAGGCAACTGTTAATGGCATTGAGGCGTTAAAAAAGAAAATATTTTCCGTAAAACCAATACAGGATTATCATAAAAAATCCACAACCAAAAACCCGAAAAAACATGGAAAAGATAAGCGTAAAAACAAATAGCCGCATTGAATTGATTGACATCACCGGTAAAATCAAAGAAGCGGTGTCAAAAAGTAAAGTCAAAAACGGGGCGTGTTTGCTTTTTTGCCCGCATACCACGGCCGGCCTGACCATTAATGAGAACGCCGATCCGGATGTAAGGCGTGATATGATCGGCGCGTTAAATAAGCTTATTCCGGAAAACGCAGGATATGCGCACGCCGAAGGCAACTCCGACAGCCACATAAAATCTTCGCTTTTTGGTTCGTCGCTGAACATTATTGTAGAAGGCGCAGAGCTTATGCTCGGTGTTTGGCAGGGTATATTCTTCTGCGAGAGTGACGGCCCGCGCAGCCGTGAAGTCTGGGTTCAATTGTTAGGTCAATAATCAAGGAGGCTTGATGGATAAAGTAAAAGTTTATAATAAAGCAGGGAAAATTTCCTTGTGGCTTTGGTTTTGCGGAATAATAGTGTTAGCATTGTATCTTCTTTTAAGCAAAACATTCTTTGCGGGTGAGAAGCTTAATTTTTTGCTTCGGGTCCTTATATCGCTTGGGTTAGGGGCTTTAAGCAATTGTTTCTACAACCCTTTTCTTTTTATAGCGGGAATATTTTTCTGGCGCGCAGCAAAAAATAAAGTTCCTCCGGAAAAATCCGGATGGTTCGGTTTTATTGTCACTTATATAATCGTAATGAGTTTTTTTATAGCCATGGGCGTTATGGCTCTTGTCAGGGTTGAGAAAGCCAGAAAAAATGCGCTTCAACAGCAGCAGAGTATTATGCGCAATACAGAAGCCCCAAAGGCCAAATAATAAAGATGCCTGAGCTCCCGGAAGTTGAAACGATAAAACAGGAATTGGTAAAAGCGCTTCTGGGCAAGAAGATTACCGGGGTATTTATACATAACCCGGCGGTTATACGCGAGCCATCCCCAGAGAAGTTTAAAAAGGAACTGGGCGGGGCAATCATTAAGAATGTCCTGCGCAAGGCCAAGGTTTTAATCTTAGAGTTATCCGGCGGAAAGTCTTTGGTTATACACTTGAAAATGACAGGGCAGCTGGTATATCCCGGGGACGGCAAAAAGAGCAGGATTAGCTTTAGGCTCTCCGACGGGAAAATGCTGGATTTTAATGACCAGAGGTTATTTGCCGAATTGCGGTTATTAGATGATTGGCGTAATTTAAAATTTATTCAAGGACTTGGGCCTGAGCCATTTGATTTGGCCCCGGATCAATTTAAAGAAATGCTCGCGTCCAAGAAGACTAAAATTAAGCCGCTTATTATGGACCAGGCATTTATTTCCGGCGTAGGTAATCTTTACGCGGCAGAAGCGCTCTTTAGATCCAGAATACATCCTGCAAGGAGTGCTCAGAGCCTTTCGGATAAAGAAAAAGAGAAGCTTCTTAAGGAAATAAAGGCCACTTTAACTGAGGCGATTAAGCATAAGGGTTCCTCCATTGACCAGTATGTACAATTATCAGGCAGGCAGGGAGATTATGCCAAATATCATAAAGTCTATGGCAGGCAGGGCAAACCTTGCCTTGTTTGTAAGACGCAAATTAAAAGGATTTCATTAGGAGGCCGAGGCACTTATTTTTGTCCAAAGTGCCAGAGATAAAATATGAAAAAAAGACTGAAAATAAACGGAGTTATTATCGTATTAGCTGTTATATTGCTCTTATTTTTTCCTTCCCTATTTTTCCGCAGCGTCAGGGTCACTCCCTGGGATATAACCGCAAAAATTGTCGGGCTTTCAGCCATTCTCCTGGGCCAGATATTCAGGGCGTCCGGCCGCGGCTATAAATCAGAACATTCTCATAAAGGGCATTCTTTAATCAAGGCCGGCCCATATGGCCTGGTCCGCAATCCAATGTATCTGGGAATACTTTTAATCGGGACGGGTATTGTATTAATCCTGTTTAACTGGTGGATAATATTTCTTTTTCTGCCTATTTTTATCTGGCGCTATATACTTCTTATGTTTAAAGAAGAAAAAAAGTTATTAACCATGTTCTCCGGGGAGTATCAGGATTATCAGCGCAAGGTCCCGCGCATCCTGCCGTCATTCGCCGCAATATCAACAAAGGATATAGCCGGGTATTTGCCCTTAAAAGTATCCTGGTTAAAAAAAGAAATCGGCTCTATGCTGGCGGTGTTATGTGTGGTGCTGCTGTTGGAAGCATGGAAGGATTCCAGGTGCGATGATATCAGGATATTTGTGAAGGATGCAGTGTTATTCTTTGCGGTAATTATAATATTTGTATTTTTAATCCGCTATTTAATCAGGCGCACAAAAAACCAATAAAAATATGCTTCAAATAAAAACTAAAATAACCTATAATAAAAAAATTAAGGGGAGTTATTTTCGCATAGCGCTAAAGGCTCCGGGAATAGCCGTAAAGGCCCTGCCCGGACAATTTATCAATATTAAGGTAAGTGATTCGTGTGAGCCGCTTTTGCGCCGGCCATTCGGCGTCCATAGGGTAAAAAAGGACGATATAGAAGCCCTTTATGAAGTAGTCGGCCCGGCTACACAGATTTTATCCCAAAGAAAGCCCGGAGAATATTTAGATGTTATCGGCCCTTTAGGTAACGGCTTTACCCCGGTAATTAAAAACAAGCCCTTAAACATACTGATCGCCGGAGGAATGGGCGTGGCTCCGCTTGTATTTCTGGCGGAAAAATTAAAGAAAAGCAAAAACGTGGTTTTAATCGGCGCAAAAACCAAAGAACAGATTATGTGTGAGAAAGAATTTAAAGATTTGGGTTGTGAAGTTAAAGTTGCTACTGATGATGGTTCAACAGGTTTTAAAGGTTATGTATCAGGGTTCTTAGAAGAAGTATTATCAGGCGCGCATTACCCGAAATCAGTTGTTTACGCCTGCGGCCCCAGGCCAATGCTGAAAGAAATCAGCCGTATTTCTAAAAAATATAATATTTCTGCCCAGGTCTCCCTGGAAGAGCATATGGCTTGCGGGGTAGGGGCGTGTTTAGGATGTGTAACGAATACAAGAAGCGGTTTTAAGCGTGTATGTAAAGAAGGCCCTGTATTTAATGGGGATGAAATAATCTGGTAAGGTAAATATGCAGATAAAACTTTCGGTCAATATAGGCAGGCTTAAACTTAAGAACCCGGTGATGGTTGCCTCGGGAACATTTGGTTATGCCCGGGAGTTTACCGACTTCTTTAACCCAAAAGAATTGGGCGCTATTGTTACCAAGACCATCACCTTAAAGCCCAGGCAAGGTAATCCTGCTCCCCGCACCTGCGAGACACCCGCTGGATTGCTTAATTCTATTGGTTTAGAGAATCCCGGGTTAGAAGTTTTTATCAGAGAGAAACTGCCTTTATTAAAAAAGATGGGCGCTCCGATAATTATAAGCATTGCGTCTGAAGACGATCCTGAAGAGTTTATCAAGTTGGCAGGACGCCTTGATAAAATAAAGGAAATAGCGGCAATAGAATTGAATATATCGTGCCCCAATATACAGGGGAGAGCCCATTTAATTTCTCAGGACCCCGAAGCTACCTACCTGGCAGTTAATAAAGTGCGCAGAGTCACGCAGAAAGTCATTATTACCAAGCTTTCGCCTAATGTAACGGATATCGCTGAAATCGCCCAGGCAGCAGAAAAGGCGGGAACAGACGCAGTCGCTTTGATAAATACCATAACCGGAATGAGCATAGACGTAAAAACGCGTAAACCCAGGATTGCAAGTGTAACCGGGGGTTTGAGCGGCCCGGCAGTCAGGCCTGTTGCAGTAAGGATGGTTAGGGATGTTTATAAAAAGATTAAAATCCCCATTATCGGAATGGGTGGTATAATAGACGCCTCCAGCGCCCTAGAATTTATTATCGCAGGTGCCGCGGCCGTAAGCGTAGGCACGGCAAATTTTATTAATCCCAAGGCAAGCGTAGATATTATTAAAGGTATAAAAGATTATTTATTAAAAAACAAGATTAAAGATATAAATTCTTTAATAGGGACTCTAAAGGCATGAAACAAAAACCGGAATTAATCCTGGCATTAGATGTAGATAATTACAAAGAAGCCCTGCTTTGGGTAAAGTTGCTTTACCCAAAGGTTAAAATATTCAAAGTGGGCCTGGAACTTTATACGGCAAGCGGGCCTAAGATTATCGAGGATATACGTAAAATCGGCGCGCAGGTTTTCTTGGATTTAAAATTCAATGATATACCTAATACAATGGCAGGCGCGGCAAGAGAGGCCTTAAAATATAAAACGGCCATGTTCACAGTGCATACCTTGTCGGGCCCAGCAGCGCTTAAAGAAGTTGCCCGTGTTTGCCGTGGAAGCAAAACAAAGGTATTGGGAGTTACGATACTGACAAGCATATGCCCGCATTTCCTGCAGGACTTGGGGATAAAAAAGACATTGCCTCAGGAAGTCGTGTACCTAGCCCAGATGGCCAAAAGATGCGGCTTAGACGGAGTTGTCTCGTCCGTGCAAGAGGCCAAAGCAATAAGAAAAAAAGTAGGCAGGAATTTTATTATTGTCACTCCCGGCATAAGGCCGGCAGGAACTTCTAAGGGCGACCAGAAGAGGATTGCTACGCCAGAAGATGCTAAAAACGCAGGCAGCAACTATTTAGTTGTAGGCAGGCCCATATTAGAAGCAGATGACCCGCTTCAGGCGGTTCAGGATATCCTCGCAAGCCATTAGGTTGACGGTATTTGTTATTTAGATTATAATAGGTTTGATTGCCGGGCGGTTGGCGCAATTGGTTAGCGCGTCTGATTTACATTCAGAAGGTCACAGGTTCAAGTCCTGTACCGCCCACCATTTTGCGATAGAATAAAAGTTTGTTGCAAAGAGGCGGCTTTTAAGCTAAAATCTATTTCCTGTATTTGGGGTCGTGGTGTAGCCTGGTCTAACACGTCGCCCTGTCACGGCGAAGATCGCGAGTTCAAATCTCGTCGCCCCCGCCATTCATTTTATTAATGTAATGAATGGCGCACCCCCCTTGATAATTTGCAAAAGATATGTTATACTTCCTTCATAAGAGATAAGATACAAGATTAATGGTATAGAGTGATAAAGGCAAACCAAGAGTAATCTTGGGACGCAAAGCTTAGGGGTCCTTAAAGGGACAGCCCGGTTGCCACTACGAGAGAACCCTGAGCTTTGCTTGGGGTTTTTTATTTTGCAAAGTTAAAAGGAGGTGCCAAGATGAAGGTAACAAAAACTTTATTGTGGACGGTTTTAATCCTGGTTTCGGTATTCTTTATGGATACTTTGGTTTATGCCCAAGAGCCTCTTATGCCGTTAGCCGTAACAGGGCCAATGACTTATTACGGTGGACATCCTACATACCTAGATAGCATAAACGCCGAGAATTACGGCAAAGAAAATTTTCCTACTACAAAACTTGGCTACGGAGTGATTAATATTGGCACCTCTTGGATAGACATCCCGGAAAGAGTAGTGGATGTTTCCCACGAAAAAGACCTCTTGCAGGGATTTACCCTGGGATTAGGCGAGGGCATAGTTTCAGGCGTAACCCGCGCAGCCGCAGGGTCAATTGATATGGCGACTTTTATGTTTCCTCCGTATGAAAAACCTCTAATGGAGCCGGATTATACTGCGGATAATCCGCAGAAGGATGGGTTAAAGATTAAAATTTTGACCTGGTAACAAGACTTCCCTAAATTCAATCATACCGCATCTTGACTTTGGCCGGTAGACACGATATAATTATAGAGAAAAAGCTATAACATTATCGCAATACTTCCGGCCAAAGCAGCTTTTTTCGTATCGCTTATCCCCATAATTTTTAGCAAAGGAGCATATTCAAATGATTAATATTGAAGACTTCAGGAAATTAGAGTTAAAAGTGGCTGAAATAAAAGAGGTTAATGACCACCCTGACGCAGACAGGCTCTATGTAATAATTGTTGATTTAGGAGATAGAACCAAGCAGATTGTGGCGGGCATAAGAGCTTTTTATAAAAAAGAAGACCTTGTAGGCAAGCAGGTAGTGATAGTGGATAATTTAGAGCCCGCGTTATTACGCGGCATAGAAAGCCAGGGCATGCTTTTGGCCGGTTCCGACGAAACCGGTATTACAATTGTAAGCCCCGAGAGAAAGCTTAAATTGGGCAGTGTCGTAAAATGATTAAACAAATTATTCCTCAAGAAGTTTGTTTAAAATGCCGGGGCTGCTGCAGGTTTCATCAAATAAATTCTGCCTGGTCGCCCTGCCTTTTAGACGAAGAGATACAGGATTTGCTGGACAAAAAAATCCCCCCTGCGCTTATATCCGTGAACAAGAAACTCCTCCCCATTCCGAACCCGCAAGGAGAAGATTTTATCTGCCCCTTCCTGGATGCCAAAGATAATAAATGCAAAATTTATGGCTTTCGCCCTTTTGAATGCCAACTCTACCCATTCCTTATTAATTTAAGAAGCGGCAAAGTTATTTTGACGCTGGATTTAAATTGCCCTTATGTCAGCGAGCATTTAAAGGAACCTGCCTTTAAAAAATATACCGAAGATTTAATCACTTTTCTTAATTCCCCCGCTCAACTGAAGATATTAAAAGAAAATCCGCAGATCATACAGGCCT
>JAQTVG010000031.1 GCA_028706895.1 Candidatus Omnitrophota bacterium | reverse complement strand
ACTAAATTCTCTCGGCGGCCTGGCAAAGGCGATGCCTATTACATATATATCCTGTTTGATCGCCAGCCTTTCAATATCGGGCATACCGCCGTTTAACGGGTTTGTATCAAAGTGGTTGATATATCAGGGGCTAATACAGGGAATTCAGGGCCAAGGGTCAAAGCTCCAGGAATTATTAGTCTTATTTTGTTTAGCAGCGGCTATGTTTGGGTCAGGCCTCACCCTGGCCAGCTTCATGAAATTGCTTCACGCAATGTTTTTAGGCCAGGCGATTACCACATCAAAAGCCAGGGGGATAAAAGAAGTGCCGTGGACCATGTGGGGCCCATGCGTGATATTAGCCGCGATTTGCATTTTGTTCGGCGTATTCGCGTTCAACATGCCTTTAAAACATTTTATATTTCCGGTTGTATCTGCTTATATGCCTGTTGGCAAAGCGACTTTGTTGGGTATCTGGTCGCCGAAATTGGCCTCTGTGCTTGTAGTGATAGGTTTGGTTTTTGGTTGTGTTATCTTTAAATCAAGCAGGCTCAGCCTGCGGCAGGACGGGGCGTATTCAGGTTCCGAAACCAGAGATTTAAACGAAGAAGAAAATCTGGTTATGGGAACAGAATTTTATGATACCGTAAAAGAAATCGGGTGGCTGCGCCGTTTTTATATGCGCTCGGAAAAAGGATTATTGGATATATACGAAGGGGGCAAGAAGATTTTTTATGTGTCAGGGATTTTTCAACGCCTTCATAACGGGGTGCTGCCTACGTATAAGGTCTGGATCTTGTTAGGTATGCTGGGGCTGTTTTTTGCGCTGCTAAAATAAAGGATTGATATGGAATTGCATTTAATATTGATATTTATGATCTGCGCCAGTATCGTCGCGGTGAGGACCAAGGACCTGATTTCAAGCGTTATCGCCTTAAGCGCGGCAGGATTGGGGCTATGCCTGGCCTTTTTGATATTAAAGGCGCCGAACCTGGCAATGACGCAATTGGTAGTTGAGATATTGTGCGTAATTGTGCTCATACGCGGCACTATAAATAAGGACCTGCCGCTTGTAAAAGATGGGCGTTGGTTGTTTAATACGGTTTCAACGCTTGTATTTATCGCTTTATTTTTGACGCTAATATTCCTGGTATTAAAGGAATTACCGCGATTTGGCGAGCCCTTGATGAGAGTTTCAGGCGAATATATCGCAAACGGATTTAAAAAGACGGGCTCTGCCAATCTTGTTAGCGCTATAACATTAAGATTCAGGGGTTACGATGCGCTGGGTGAAGTGGCGATACTTTTTGCCGCCGCTATTGGAGTCCTGGCCATTACAAGAAGGAAAGGCCGCCTTCATGACTCAAATGATAAAAAATAAAACCAAAGAACAGGGAATGACCCTGATCGTCAAAACCGTTACGCGTCTTGTCATAAACGTGGTCTTTTTATATGGTATATATATTGTGTTGCAGAGCCATACGAGCCCGGGCGGCGGGTTTGCCGGAGGAGTAATAATAGCATTGTCATTTATTCTTCTGATGCTTGCATTCGGCAAGGACGCTGTCTTGAAAAAATTAAATAGATCAAAAGCCATTTTCATAATGAGCCTTGCGGCGGTAATATTTTTATTTATTTCCATAATGGGTTTTATAACCGATCAGCACCGCATTGAAACAATCCCATTTAGCGATATAGCGGGCGCCTTTATGGTAGGGATGGGCCTTTTTGTGATATTCTGGGCGCTGATAAGATCTACGGAAGGAAAAGAATAATGAGCCTATATTTTCTCTGCTTTATATTATTTTGTGTGGGGTTATACTGTCTCCTTCGAAAAAGAAATATTATAAAGATAATCATAGGCCTTGGCATTATTGAATATTCGGTAAACATGTTTTTAATTCTGATAGGTTATCGCACGAACGGACGCGCCCCTATATTCGCGAGGAATCAGGAGATTTCCAACATGGTGGACCCGCTGCCACAGGCGCTTTGTCTGACGACGATAGTCATAGGATTATCTATTACGCTGCTGGTGGTTGGCCTGGCGGTGCGCATATATGAAAAGTACGGCACCTTTGATATAACCAAGATCAGGAGGCTCAAGGGATGATTTTGATATTTTTTGTAATCACGCCTATTGCTGCTGCTTTTTTAATAGGGCTCGCAGGAAGATATGTAAAGAATTTTAGCGACAGCGCGGCCAATTTGACTACGGTGATTTTGTTCGCAGCTTCCTTATATACCTTAAATCTGGTAAATACCTGTCATATCCTTGTGTACAAAATAGGCGGTTGGCTGCCTCCGGCCGGGATCTGCGTTGTCGCGGACGGCCTTGCGGTATTCATGCTGGTGACCGTAAATCTTATCAGCCTGCTGGTAATGATATATTCAATAAACTATATGAACTCCTACACTGAGAAATGGAAATTTCACGCCCTGTATATGCTTATGCTCGTGGGCATGAATGGCGTAATAATAAGCGGGGATCTATTTAATCTATATGTGTTTCTGGAACTGGCCTCTATTTCAGCGTATGCGCTTGTTGCTTTTGGGACAGAGGCCTCAAGCCTTGAGGCAGCGTTTAAATACGCGATAATGGGCTCGATAGCCTCATTATTTATACTTTTAGGGATAGCGCTGTTATATAGTTACACCTCCACTTTAAGCATGTTTGATATTGCGGCGGTTTTAGCGGGTAAGCCGCGCGCATTTTTAATAAATTTCGTATCCGTTTTATTTCTGGCGGGTTTCGCCCTTAAGGCGGCGCTCGTGCCGTTCCACGCCTGGCTTCCCGACGCGCATTCTTCCGCGCCCACGCCGGTGTCCGCGACGCTTTCGGGCGTGTTTATCAAGACGCTGGGTATTTACGCGATGCTCAGGGTTTTCTTCAGTGTGATCGGCGCCACCAGTAATTTATTGCTTGTCCTTATGGTGCTTGGGTTGGTTTCAATGATCGCGGGCGCGTTTTTGGCGATAGCCCAGAACGATATGAAAAGGATGTTTGCCTATTCAAGCATAAGCCAGGTAGGCTATATTATAATCGGTTTAGGCTGCGGCAGCCTGATTGGTATTGCCGGAGCGGCGTTCCATTTATTCAATCATTCAATCTTTAAATCGCTTCTATTCATAAATTCAGCTGCTGTTGAATCACAGACCGGCTCAAGGAATATGGATAAATTATCAGGGTTAGCCGCGAAGATGCCCCTTACCGCGGTGACGTCGGTCATGGCCAGCCTTTCCGCGGCAGGCCTGCCTCCGCTGGCTGGTTTTTGGAGTAAACTTATAATCATTATGGCGCTTTGGATTTCAGGCCATTATATTTACGCGCTGATAGCTGTCTTGGCAAGCATATTGACGCTGGCTTATTTTCTCCTGATGCAGAGAAAGATATTTTTCAGCGAGCCAAACCAGGAATTATCAGGGATAAAAGAGGCAGGTTTTGGTTTTTCTCTGGCCTCCATAATACTAGCATCAATTATAGCGGTAGTGGGGGTAGCGTTCCCATTTTTAGTAAACTCGATTTTTGTCCCATTTTGGAATTTTTTAGGAGTATAAATTGACTGTTAACTTAATTATACTGGTATGTCTTATTTTAGCCAGCCTCTGGACGGTGATGACGAGGAGCCTGCTGCGCTCTGCCTTGGGCCTTGCGCTTACGAGCATAGTTTTGACCATACTTATGTTCAGGTTAAATTCTCCTCTTGCAGCTGTCTTCGAACTCTCGGTTTGTTCAGGATTGATCTCGGTATTATTTATCAGCACAATAAGCCTTACTGAGCCTATGAGCCGGCAAGAGACGCTTAAGCATATGAAAGCGAGGATGACCCGGTTCTGGTATCTGCCGCTGGTTATAGCAGGCGCAGGCGCTGCCTTAAGCCTGATAAAAATTCCGCTGGATTTTAGATTCGCCCCAAGAGAGACAATACATGATGTGCGCCAGATCTTGTGGCAGGTGAGGCAGCTGGATTTGATCGGCCAGATTATTATATTACTGAGCGGTGTTTTTGGGGTTACAATATTATTTAGAGAAGGAAGGAAAAAATGAGCTTTGACGTCCTGCATATTTTCTGGCCGTTTGGCGTATTCATTGCCATGCTTTTTATAATCGGCCTCTACTGCGTACTTGCCACGCTTAATCTGGTCCGGGCCCTTATCGGTCTTGAGCTTTTAATCAAGGCAGTAACTTTATTGCTGGTTGTCGTGGGTTTTGCCGGCGGCCACCTTGCCCTGACACAGGCGTTGGTGATTACATTGATAGTGATTGAGGTTGTGGTTATGACTGTTTCAATGGGCATAGTTTTGGGTATTCACCGCCATAACAATTCTTTGGATGTCAGGGGATTGAAGAATATAAAGGGCTAAGATATGCAAAAATTACTACTCCAGCCGCCGGTCGCTTTCATATTGTTATTTATTATTATTTTTATAATCTCGCGGATTTTGTCCAGGGTTTCATTTAAGGCTAATAAGCATTCAGCCGGTTCGGGTAAATCTTATGCCTGCGGTGAAGATAGCTATAATAACATGGCTCAGCCCGACTACAGCGAATTTTTCCCTTTTGCGTTCTTTTTCACCCTGGCGCACGTGGCCACGCTTATTATGACTACTGTGCCCATGGAGACTTTTAAAACTTTTGCCATTGCAATTATTTATGTTTTAGCCGCCGTATTGGGGCTGTATATTTTATTAAGGAGCTAATCATTATGAGCACGGTTAGTAATATAGTAAATTGGGCAAGGATTAAATCGCCCTGGCTGCTGCATTTTAATACCGGGGCCTGTAATGCCTGCGATATCGAGATCATCGCGGCATTGACCCCGCGTTATGACCTTGAGCGTTTTGGCATACAATTAAAAGGCACTCCCCGGCACGCTGATATCCTTGTTTGTTCCGGTCCGGTTACCCGCCAGATAGAAGACAGGTTAGTGCGCATATATGAGCAGATGCCCGAACCAAAATTTGTCATCGCCGTGGGAACTTGCTCTTGTACTGGCGGTGTTTTTAAAGGCTGTTATAATGTCAAGGCGGGCATTGATTCTGCTATTCCTGTCGCTGCCTATATTCCGGGTTGTCCGGCAAGCCCAAAGGCAATAATTGACGGAGTGGTAAAACTTTTGAGCAGCTTAAAAGAGAAATAAGAGGTTGGCATGACACAAGAAGAGATAATAGTAAATGATTTAAAGGAAAAGTTCGCAAATATCGCGGCGAGCATTATAATCCAGCGGCCTAGGCGCATATTTTTAGAGGTTAGCCAGGCTCAATTTTTAGAGGTTTTTGATTATTGCGTTAAAAAAATCGGCTTCCCGCACCTATGCACCATTACCGGATTAGATGAGATAGAAAAATTCATCCTTATCTACCATCTGGCCCAGGATAACGGAAATATTTTAAATATAAAAACAAGCGTATCTAAAGAAAATCCGGTATTGAAGACCATAATTAATTATTATGCCGGAGCAGAGATTTACGAAAGAGAATTAATGGATTTATTCGGGATGAAGGTTGAGGGCTTACCTGAGGGTAACCGCTATCCCTTGCCGGATGATTGGCCGAAAGGCCAATTCCCATTGCGCAAAGACTGGGATCCTAAGTCTTTGGAAAATAAATAAAAGGAGAATATTATGCACGATTCACATAAATTTAAAATTCCTATCGGGCCGCAGCACCCTGCGCTTAAGGAGCCGGAGAGTTTTAGCGTGGCCTTAAAAGGCGAGAAGATCTTGGGCGTGGATATAAGGCTGGGTTATAATCATCGGGGGATAGAAAAGGCCTGCGAAGAAAGGACGTTTTTACAAGACGTGTACCTGGTCGAGCGCGTTTGCGGTATATGCTCGCATTCGCATTCAACCTGTTTTGTCCAAGCAGTTGAAGAGATCGCCGGCTTAGAAATTCCTAGCCGGGCAAAATATTTAAGGACATTGATCGCGGAGCTGGAGAGGGTGCATAGTCATTTGCTCTGGCTTGGCGTAGCCGGCCACGAAATAGGATTTGATACTCTTTTAATGTATACCTGGCGCGACCGCGAGATAGTCATGGATATCCTGGCGCAGTTTACCGGTAACCGCGTAAACTACGGCATGAATACCATCGGCGGAGTAAGGCGGGATATCGACGTCTCGCAGGTAAAGGATGCGCTCAAAGCAGTTGATACCCTGCAGGAGCGTACCAAGTATTATATAGAGATTGCTACTAGCGAAGTCACTATCATAAAAAGGTTATCCGGAGTTGGCGTGCTTTCTTATGAAGACGCTCTAAGGCTTGATGCGGTCGGGCCAACTGCCCGCGCTTCCGGCGTTAAACGCGATGTACGTAAAGATGATCCTTATGCAGCATATGCTGATGTTTCCTTCGATGTCATTACGGATAATCACTCTGATGTCTACGGCAGAACCGTCGTACGCTTAAAAGAACTCCTGGAGTCTTTCAAGATAATCCGCCAGGTCTTGGAGAATTTACCTGCCGGCCCAATCGCCATCAAGGCTCCGCGCAAGATTCCTGCCGGAGAAGCTATCAGCCGTTATGAGGCCCCGCGCGGAGAAGACGTGCATTTCGTAAAGTCTAACGGCGGCGAGAAACCGGAAAGAGTAAAAATAAGAGCCCCGACTTTGGCTAACGTCCAGGCAGTCAAGCACATGTTAAAAGATAGATTCCTCGCAGATATGCCTATAGTCATTGCTGCTATTGATCCTTGTTTTTCCTGCACTGACAGGTCCATAGAGATATCTTACCTAGACGACGCCAGGAAAAAAGAGGTATTGACTTGGCCGGAGCTGCATGCATATAGCATTGATTGGCACCGTAAACGCGGCATAGACTTTAGCAGTTTAAATAAGAAGCTAAAAGAGGGATTCAAAACAAGCTGATGTTCAAAGACCTATTCTATATTTTAGTCTTTCCCGGGTTTGCTTTTTTAAGCCTGTTCGCCTTGGCCGCGGAATTCTACGATAGAAAACTCTACGCGCGCCTGCAAAATAGAGTCGGCCCGCCGTGGTTTCAGCCATTAGCGGATTTTATCAAGCTTTGCGCGAAAGAGGATGTTATTCCTGAGGCTGCAAACCAGAATATCTTCAAGGTTATGCCGGTATTTGTTCTGGCATCGGTTGTGACAGCGTCTTTCTACATCCCGCTATGGAATAATACGGCCTTATTATCCTTCAATGGAGATGTAATCGTCGTGCTCTATTTATTGACAATACCGACATTGGGATTTTTCGTGGGAGGCTGGTATTCATCAAGCCTGTTTGCCCGCCTGGGCTCTGTACGCACGATCACCCAGCTGTTTACTTACGAGGTGCCTTTGTTTATGGGAATTTTAGCCAGCGCGCTTCTTGCTGACACTTGGAGTCTGTCAGAACTTGTTTCTTTTTACAGCCAACACGGCTGGCTATGGTTATGTAACTTTGTTGGTTTCGCGGTCTGCCTATTGGCATTGTTAGGAAAGCTCGAAAAAACTCCTTTTGATATCCCTGAGGCTGAGACGGAAATTGTCGCCGGCAGTTTCACGGAATACTCCGGGAGGCTCTTGGCGTTTTTACGCTTAAGTACTGATATAGAAATGATAGTTGGCTCTGCGTTGTTGGCAGCGGTATTCCTGCCTTTTTCTTTTAACCTCGGTCCAGGCCTAGGATTTATCCTGTTTATATCAAAAGTTATGTTTATTGTTTCCCTGCTATCTCTCGCCCGGACCGTGGCAGCAAGGCTACGCCTGGACCAGATGATAACTTTTTGCTGGAAGATTTTAACGCCTCTGGCGCTCCTGCAGGTTTTTATTAACCTTATATTAAAGGCGAAACTAATACGATGAAACCCGGAAGAATGATTATAGAAGTAATGCGCTCATTTTTTAAAAAGCCGGTTACGATTAAATATCCCGCAGTAGCCTTTGAGATGCCGGATAAATTCAGGGGCAAATTGAAGTTTTATCCCGAGAAGTGCATTGGCTGTAAGATGTGCATGCGCGACTGTCCGACAGGCGCGATCACGATTAATAAAATAGGCGATAAGCAGTTTGAAGCTGAAATTGACCTTGGCAAGTGCATATACTGCGCGCAATGCGTTGACTCCTGCCTTAAAAAAGCCCTCGAGGCCACAAAAGATGTCGAACTTGCCCAGCTGGACAGCAGGAAATTAAAGGTAGTTTTTAATGCCAGCCCTAAAAACACTCCTTAGACTTAAACTTAAAAAAGCAAAGAGGATTGCCGTCTTAGGCGTAGGTTCTGATTTAAGAGCCGATGACGCGGCGGGGATGCTAGCGGCGGATTTTATTCAAAAAAGCTTTAAGAAAAAAAACGGAAGGCCGACATTAAAAGTTTTTTTTGGGTTTAGCGCCCCGGAGAATGTCACCGGAGAGATAAAGAAATTCAAGCCCACTCATATTATAATAATTGATTCTGCGGACATGGGAAAGAAAGCGGGCGCGGTTAAGCTGCTAGAGCCAGAAAGGATCGCTAATGTCTCGTTTTCTACACACCAGTTACCGTTAAAAATAATGGTAGACTATCTGATTATTTCTTTAAGCTGCAAAGTCATAATCATCGCCATACAGCCAAAAACCCTTAAATTTGCCGGTTCCTTATCAAAAGAAGTTAAATCCTGCGCAAAATTGATTTCCAATACTCTAGCGCAAACCCTGAAAGAACTCTAGTGCTTTTAACTTTCCTCAAGCCTCTTGATCTCGCTTATGT
>JAQTVG010000030.1 GCA_028706895.1 Candidatus Omnitrophota bacterium | reverse complement strand
TTCTTCTGGGATTTCCGTCTTAGCTTTGCCTTTATGGGTACGGCCTTGCTCTTTGTCACCAAGACCATAGACATCAGCCACTTTATCACGTATTCCTCCCTGGAAGTTATCATATTCCTGGTAGGCATGATGGTCCTTGTCGGGCTCTTAAAAGAGAACGGGTTCTTCTCGCTATTAACACACAGCCTTTTGGGCATCAAGCACCTTACCGCCCGCAGGTTTGTTATTATCCTGTGCGCGGTATCCTGGCTTATGGCTGCCTCTGTTGATGAGGTTACCTCCATAATCTTTATGATTGCGGCAACGCTTGAAATATGCGACCGCCTAAAAGTCAACCCCACCCCCTATGTCATCATCTCTGTCCTGGCAACCAACATAGGAAGCGCTGCCACTGTCCTTGGTAACCCCATAGGTATCTTAATCGCCAGCAAATCCGGGCTTACCTTTGAGGACTTTATAGCCAAGGCCCTGCCTTTATCAGCTGTCTGCCTTATAGTAACCATAGCCATATGCCTTGCCTGGTACAGGAAATCATTTAAAGAGATGGATGATAACATAAGGCACTTGAAAAACAATGAACTCACTCTCATGCAGAAGCCCTACTATATCAAGAAGGAACTCAGGATAAGCCTGGTCATATTTGTCGCTACCCTTGTCCTTATCTCGCTGCACCACCGCCTTGAGCTCTTCTGGGACTTAGAGCCAAATACCATATTATTTGTCGCCCCTCTTATAGCCAGCAGCATTGTCTTTGTCTGGAGGCGCCATAGCGCAAGGAAGTACGTTGAAAAGGACGTTGAATGGTGGACATTGCTCTTCTTCCTGCTTCTCTTCGGCCAGGCAGGCACGCTTCGTTATACGGGAGCAACTAACATATTGGCAAACTACCTTGCGGAGATGACCAACAGCAGCATAAACATATTGACCGGATGCATCTTGTGGATTTCATCAGTAGGCTCAGCTGTTTTGGATAATGTCGTCCTGGTAGCAACGCTTATACCGGTTATCCAGGACTTTAAAGGCATAGGGATTAACTTGCAGCCCCTATGGTGGGCGCTTCTTTTTGGAGGCTGCCTTGGCGGCAATATCACCCTTGTCGGCTCAACCGCCAATATCGTGGCTTTAGGCATTCTGGAAAAAGAAAAGAACCTGCGGGTGACATTCCTGGAGTGGTTCGGGATTGGCCTGACAGTAGGCCTGGTAACTACGGCCATTGTGTGGATTGCACTTATGTTTATACCGGTGTATCACTAATTAACGAGGCGCATATAAATGGTAGATAGTGAATTGATAACAAAAATACTGAGATTTAAAGAAGAGAACGGTTATACATTATATGATTTATCCAGAAAGCTTGACCTTCAGGTTACAACTATAGAGAGATGGCTAAAGACTAAACGCATAAATAGGATTTACGCTAAATTAGTCAGGGAAAAACTGGATTTTGAATAACCTTTGAAAGAATATGATATGGCTGTTACCAGGATAACCGGTTTCTTACTTGTATTATTGGAAGCGTTGAAGCTACAATTAGGGTTTGAGACATTGGCGTCTTTTAGGATCCTCGCAGGATCAGGAAGGCGCTTTTTTTTTGCTCTGTTTTACACAATTGGCTTAACAAAAGTGTAGTACACCCAAACCTATCGGATGGTTTGGTACGCCCTTTCTGGGCAGGGAGAGAAAAATGATTAATACAGGTGATACGGCGTGGGTTTTAATGTCATCGGCTTTGGTATTACTGATGACTCCGGCACTAGCGTTTTTTTACGGGGGGATGGTTAGGAAGAAGAACATGCTAAGCGTATTGATGCAGTGTTTTATTATTATGTGCGTATTGAGTATTCAATGGGTACTATTTGGTTATAGTCTTTCTTTTGCTCCGGCCAAGGGTTTTTGGGGTGGTTTGGGCTGGTTTGGTTTAAATGGAGTAGGCCTGGAGCCATACGCTGATTATGCGGGGACCATCCCGCACCAGGCATTTATGATTTTTCAGGCGATGTTCGCGATAATTACGCCTGCGTTGATTATCGGCGCTTTTGCCGAAAGGATGAAGTTTTCTGCTTTTGTTATTTTTACTCTGCTTTGGGCAACTTTTGTTTATGATCCGTTATGCCATTGGGTGTGGGGGGTAGGAGGATGGCTGCGGACTATGGGAGCGTTAGACTTCGCCGGGGGGACCGTTGTCCATATAAATGCCGGTATTGCGGCATTAGTTACGGCTATAGTCATTGGCAGAAGGAAAAACCTTGATTCTAATGTCCCTGCTCCGCATAATCTGCCGTTTGTCGTGTTAGGTACCGGATTACTCTGGTTTGGGTGGTTTGGATTTAATGCGGGCAGCGCCTTAGCGGCAAATGGTTTGGCAGTCAATGCCTTCGTGGTTACAAATACGGCTGCTGCTGCGGCAGGTTTAAGCTGGGCGCTTATAGAGTGGATGCGTAACGGCAAACCTACTCTATTCGGTGTTGCCTCCGGGGCAGTAGCGGGATTGGTTGCGATTACTCCTGCAGCGGGATTTGTGAGTGTAATTCCGGCGATAATCATCGGGTTGTTAGTCAGCGTCTTTTGTTTTACCGCAGTCAGCATAATTAAACCAAAACTGGGATACGACGATTCTCTGGATGCGTTTGGAGTTCACTGTATAGGTGGGATATGGGGTGCCTTAGCAACAGGCCTATTTGCCTCAAAAGCAGTAAACTCTGCCGGAGCCGACGGCCTGTTCTTCGGGAACCCAAAACAATTCTTAATCCAGCTTGCCACGGTCCTGGTAACTATAATTTATACATTTGTAGTTACCTTTGTTATCTATAAACTTGTAGACTTATTCGTTGGTGTGCGCGTAACCGAGAAAGAAGAACTTATGGGCCTTGATTTGACGCAGCACCGCGAGAGGGCTTATACTGTATTAGAATGAAAGCAGGTAGTAGTTAGTAGATAGTAGTTAGGGTAAAATAAATGTCACCCCAGCCTATTTGACTGCTGGGTGCGCCCTTTGTGGGCTAGCACCCGGCCTAATTGGATGGGCCGGTGTGTACTTTCTGTACAAGGAGGAAGCATGAAATTAATTATTGCGATAATTCAGCCGTACAAACTGGAAGAAGTAAAAGAAGCGCTATACGAAGCAAATGTCAATCTTATCAGCGTAAGTGAATGCCTGGGGCATGGGCGCCAGATGGGCGTAACTGAGGTTTACCGCGGGGCAAAAGAGACAGGGAACCTTCTTAGGAAGATACGTCTTGAAATTGCGGTTAATGATAATTTTGTTGAACCGACTATAAACGCAATTATCAAGGGCGCTAAGACCGGGGAGACAGGAGACGGGAAAATATTTGTTTTAGATTTAAAAGAATGTGTGCGTATACGCACTGAAGAGCGGGGCCATGTTGCGATTGGCTAAAAAAAGAGGTTACCAAAACAGCGATTTTTTTACTTGTATATATTGACAATCAGGTGCATATAATTTAGGCACATTGAAGTGCTGGAATAGATAAACTAAAATAATATGAACATGGGCGTTCTTAAAAGAACGCCCTTTTTTATTGTGGAGGGGAGAATGAGCATCAGGCATGATGTGTTATTCAAAATTAAAGGAATTGATTTAGAAAAGGTGGATTTACCCAAAAAAGTCTCAAGCTATTTTGGGGAGAATACTTTTAATGCAGAAGCCATGCAAAAGCATATATCTAAAGGTACCTTTGAAGCTTTTAAATCCTGGTTATCCGAAGGAAAGATTATAACTTTAGAACAGGCAAATGAAATTGCCGATGCCATGAAGGATTGGGCTATTTCTAAAGGTGCAACTTACTACACCCATTGGTTTCAGCCTATGACCGGGCTTACTGCGGAGAAACACGATAGTTTTATTTCTATCACCGGCCCCGGCAAAGTCATTGAGAAGTTTTCCGGTTCAAAACTTATACAAGGCGAACCCGACGCCAGCAGTTTTCCCTCCGGAGGAATCCGCGCTACTTTTGAAGCGCGCGGCTATACCGCATGGGACCCTTCAAGCCCTGCCTTCATAATAGAAAGCAAGCTTGGTAAGACCTTATGCATACCGACGATTTTTATCTCTTACCACGGAGAAGCATTGGATAAAAAGCTGCCTCTTTTGCGTTCTGATGAGGCATTAAGCAGGGCAGCTGTCGGGCTCTTAAAACTCTTTGGCCATAAAGATGCAAGAAAAGTGGTCTCTACCTGCGGGCCTGAGCAGGAGTATTTTCTGATTGATAAGAATTATTATAATTTACGCCAGGATCTGGTTATGACCGGGCGCACTTTAACCGGCGCTCCTTCTCCAAAAGGGCAGCAACTTGAAGACCAGTATTTCGGCACGATTAAAGAGCGTGTAGTTAATTTTATGTTTGAAGTTGCCGAAGAGGCCTACAAATTAGGAATTCCTCTTATGACACGGCACAATGAAGTCGCTCCCCATCAATATGAATTTGCCCCAATATTTGAAGAATCAAATATCGCCGCAGACCACAACCAGCTTTTGATGGATTTAATGAAGAAGATAGCGCTCAGGCATAATTTAGTTTGTTTGCTGCACGAGAAGCCTTTTGCCGGTATAAACGGCAGCGGTAAGCATCTTAACTGGTCGCTTGCCGATAACGAGGGGAACAATTTGCTTAATCCCGGAGATACGCCTGAGGATAACCTGCAATTCCTGGCAGTACTGGCGGCAGTCTTAAGAGGAGTTTATCTGCACGCCGACCTTTTGCGGGCGAGCGTTGCTTTGGCAGGGAATGAGCACCGCCTGGGAGCAAATGAAGCGCCCCCGGCCATTATCAGCGTATTCTTAGGTGAACAATTAACCTCTATACTGGATATGATTGAACAAGGCGTAAAGCAGAAGGTCTCCAAAAAAGATATAATTGATTTGGGGGTAGCGCGCCTTCCTAGATTTAATAAGGATTCAACCGACAGGAACCGCACTTCGCCTTTTGCATTTACCGGAGCTAAGTTTGAATTCCGCGCCGTGGGTTCCTCCCAGAATATTTCTACTCCTATCGCTGTGATTAATACTATAATCGCTGAATCATTGGATTATGTGGCCGAGAAAATAAAGAAAGAATCCAAGGGCAAGGATTTTAACACCGCGGTCCTGAAGGTTATATCCCAATTAATCAAAGAGACCAAACCCATACGTTTTGAAGGGAATAATTATGCCGAAGAATGGGTGAAAGAGGCGAAGAAAAGAGGCCTGCCTAATATTGCTTCTACTTATGAAGCATTGGAGGCATTGACTAAGGAAAAGAATATAGCTTTGTTTGAAAAATACAGGGTTTTCTCAAAGCAGGAGCTGATTGCGCGTTACCACATCTGGATACATATGTATAATCTGACGCTGGAAATTGAAGCGAATACTTTAAACGAGATGGTTAATGCGAGCATAGTCCCTGCGGGGTGTGAATATGAAAAGCTGCTTACGGATATACTCGGCGGGCTTGTCAGCTTGAAAAAGAGCGCAAAACTTGCGCTTGACTTAAAGGCGCTTGCTGATCAGAAAGAACATTTGAGCGAAGTTGTTTCCAAGATTTACTATGTCAGGAGGAATGCCTTGGAGATGGCAAAACTTTTGGAGAAAGCCAAAAAGTTAGACGGCCATGCGCGCGCTAAAACTTATTTTGAAGAACTTAAGCCTTTAATGGAGCATATCAGGCGCCACACGGACGCCCTGGAGTGTGTTGTATCCGACGAGCATTGGGATTTGCCGAAATACAGGGAGATGCTGTTTGTAAAATAGCATTTTAAGGGATGCCCCTTTTTTACGGGGCATTCTTTAAGAGAAACGGCGCTTAACTATTAAGCAAAATTTGGTGGGTTAATATGATTACAATGCTAATAGCAGATAATGAAGATAAGGCCAAGGAGATAATTGCCTCAATGCTGAGCAAGATAGGCAATACCAGCATAGGCATAATAAAGCAGGGCAGTATTATTAAAATAGCTGAAAAAGAGAGCCTGAAAGAAATGATCCCGCTCAAAGATAAAATCATTGAGTTGGGGGACTTGTTTTACATTGAAAAGAAAGGCGCTTTATACGGGTCTATTTTAGACGCTGTTGAAAGGCCGTTGATTGAATATATCCTGGAGCGCACGGAAGGAAACCAATTAAAGGCAGCCCGCATACTCGGGCTTAATCGTAATACCATACGCGCCAAGATCAAGAAATTGGGGATTGACCCCCATAAGTGGAAGATATAGATATGAAAAATAATTACATACCCGCAAAACAGGGGCTTTATGATCCGGAATTCGAACATGATTCCTGCGGTGTGGGTTTTGTCTGTGATATTAAAGGCCACAAGTCCAACGAAATTGTTAAGCAGGGGCTGGATGTGTTGAGGCGTTTAGCTCACCGCGGCGCCACAGGCGCAGACCCCAAGACCGGAGATGGAGCAGGGCTGCTTATCCAGATTCCCCATGAATTCTTCAAAAAAGTTTGCCTTGGAAATAAAATCAACCTGCCTGCGCGCGGCGAGTATGGGACAGGAATTGTTTTCTTGCCGCAAGAGAAGAAAGAGCGCGAATTCTGCAAAGATACCTTTGCAAAAATAATTAAAGAAGAAGGACAGGTATTATTGGGCTGGCGCAGAGTGCCCGTAGATAATTCAGATATCGGCAAGGCCGCCAAAGGAACTCAGCCGGAGATTGAACAGGTTTTTATCGGTAAAAACAGGGCCATAAAAGATCAATTAGCTTTTGAAAGAAAACTCTATGTTGTAAGAAAGAGGATAGAAAATGATATCCTGGGGCTAACCCTTAAACAAAAATCATTTTTCTATATTACGAATTTATCCAGCCGTACCATTTCTTATAAAGGCCTGCTTACACCGGGACAGTTAGAAGGTTTTTTTGTTGACCTTAAAGACAAAAACATAAAGAGCGCCCTGGCATTGGTGCACTCGCGTTACTCTACCAATACGTTTCCAACATGGAGCCTTTCACAGCCTTTCAGGTACCTGGCTCACAACGGAGAGATAAATACCTTAAGAGGGAATATAAACTGGATGAAGGCGCGCCAGAGCCTTTTAAGGAGTAAATTATTCGGAAGTGATATTAAAAAGATCATGCCGGTAATCCTCCCCGGCGGAAGCGACTCCGCCGCTATTGATAATGTCTTTGAGCTATTGACCTTATCCGGCAGGAGCCTTTCTCACGCCATGATGATGCTTATTCCCGCGGCATGGGAAGAAAACCATTCTTTGAGCGAAGAACTAAGAGGTTTTTATAAATATCATACCTGTCTTACTGAGCCGTGGGATGGCCCGGCGGCAATCGCGTTTACAGACGGAGAGCGTATAGGAGCTGTTTTAGACAGGAACGGCCTGCGCCCGGCGCGCTATATTATCACAAAAAATGGTTTGGCGGTGATGGCCTCGGAGGTGGGCGTTTTGGATATAGAGCCGTCAGCTATCTGTAAGTCAGGGAGGCTTGAGCCAGGGAAGATACTTTTTATTGATACGCAGTTAGGGCGTATTATCGAAGACGATGAGCTGAAAAGAAATATGTCCGAAAGGCAGCCTTACAGCTTATGGGTTAAAGAGAATAATCTGGAGTTGGATTCTTTAAGTGCTGCACGCCAAACGCATCAGGCCGCGCGCAAAAATTCCGGCGTAGATACACTTGTTTTATTAAAAGCCTTTGGCTATACAAGAGAAGATTTGAAAGTAATCCTTAAGCCCATGGCAGAAACGGCTCAAGAGCCTACGGGCTCTATGGGTAATGATACGCCTTGGGCGGTTTTATCAAATAGGCCGCAGCTGCTCTATAACTATTTTAAGCAGCTCTTCGCTCAGGTTACTAATCCTGCGATAGACCCCATCAGGGAAGAACTGGTTATGAGCCTTGAGACTTACATCGGCCCGGAAAAGAACCTTTTGGATGAGACCCCCCGCCATTGCTACAGGCTAAAAATAAAACAGCCTATCCTTAGTAACGATGAGCTGGAGAAGATACGCCATATAGATAAGAACGGCTTCAAGACAAAAACCATATCTTTGCTTTTTAAGGCTTCGCAGAAACAGGGTTTTCGTAAATCACTGGAGAGGGTTTGCCGTCAAGCAAGCCTGGCGATAAAAGACGGGTTTACGTTTATTGTCCTGAGTGACCGTGGCGTAAATAGCGAATATGCGGCTTTGCCCGGCCTTCTTGCTGTTGCCAGCGTGCATCATCATCTTGTGAGGGAGTCGCTGCGTACGCAGATTGGGATTATCCTGGAGAGCGGTGAGCCGCGTGAAGTACACCATCTTGCGTTACTCTTCGGTTATGGGGTTGATTGCGTTAATCCATACCTGGCATATGAGGCTATAGGTTCTTTGGTTAAAGATAAAGAACTGGATATAGATTTAGATAGCGCCTTGCATAATTATGTTAAAGCGCTGGACAAAGGCATTTTGAAGATACTTTCTAAAATGGGTATTTCTACTTTGCAGAGTTACCGTGGGGCGCAGATATTTGAAGCTTTGGGCCTGGGAGAAGAAGTTATTGAAAAGTATTTTACCGGGACAGCTTCGCGTATCGGCGGAGCGGGGTTAGATATTATAGCGCAGGAGACGCTGCTCAGGCATAAAGAAGCATATCCTGACAGAAAATTGGATGCGCCGTATCTATCCACAGGAGGTATTTATCAATGGAAGCAAGACGGAGAATTCCATCTCTGGAACCCCGATAGCATAGCCGCTTTGCAGGATGCTGTTA
>JAQTVG010000029.1 GCA_028706895.1 Candidatus Omnitrophota bacterium | reverse complement strand
GGGCGTATTGAGGCGATTTTAAGCCTTGGATACGCGCAGGCAGAAGCTGCTTTAGGTACCCTTAAGAAATCAATAAATAATAAGGATAAGGATATCGCGTATTTTTCCATTATCGCGCTTGGGCAAATACACATTGTCGCATCCGCGAAGATACTTTTGGGTTTCTTAAAAAAGCGTAAGATTTATCATTACAAGGTTTTTTCAGTACTTGAGACATTCCCCGCGCAGATAGCCGAAGAAGTAATTAAGCTGACGGATGACACCGATCCGCAGGTCCGCGCCTGGGCAATAAAATTAATCTCAAGATTTAGGGCGCACAGTTATATTAAAAAGATAGAAGAGATGGTATTTGATAAGTCGGAGGATGTGCGCGCGTCCGCATGTGATTGCCTGGGTGAATTCGGAAGTAAAGACGCTAAAGATACTCTTACTAAAGCATTAAACGACGATTTCTGGTTAGTCAGGGTTCACGCGGTTAAGGCGCTTGCAAAAGTTTTGGGTAAAGAATGCCTTCCGGAAGTTATAGGGCAAATCAATGACGCGTCTTTGTCTGTTATAGACAGCCTAAAAAATGTTGTTGCCGAATACATAGAAGCTGCTCTCCCGTATGTAGAAAAATTTTTGTATAGTAATGATGAAATAGCTAGGAGAGTTTCTGTTGAGGCGCTGGAGGCCTCAGGTTATATTATAAAAGTATTTAAAGATATATTAACAGGCTCTGAAGAAGAGGAAAAAAGGGCTAAACGGTTATTGGAAGGCTTGATATTATCGCGCGCGCATTTCGGCCTTGAAGGGGCCATGGTAGGTTTTACGAAGGAAAAACGCGACAAACTTTTAGGCGTGATAAGGGTTATAAATAAAGAAATGGCTGATTACCTGGAAAAAGGCATAACAACGGGCAGGGATGGGGAATAATGAACATATTTTTTGAAAAAATCCTCTATCTGATGTTTCTTGTATTTCTTCTTTATTTTCTTTTGCTTACGGCTTTTTATCTTTTTCTTTCTCTGGTAGGATTCATTGAAGGCAAGAGGCGGTCTTGGGAGAGCCAGGAGGAGGATTATCCTCTTACTTATCTGTCTAGTATCGCTATCCCCGTAAGCATAATAATACCAGCGCGCAATGAAGAGGAATGGATCCGCGATTCCTTGCTGTCAGTGCTTAACCTTAATTATCCAAAGTTGGAAGTTATTATTGTAGACGACGATTCCATGGACAGGACTTTTGAGATTATAAGTGAAATGCTGGAGTTAAAAGCAGTTGACCTGCCTTATGTAAAACACCATAAAGATGGCCTAGTTCGCACTGTATTAAAAAGCGAAAAGTATAAAAATGTCATTGTTATACGTAAAGTAGCCGGGACTAAAAAAGCCGGCGCGGTTAACTCCGGGCTTAATTTTGCCAAGAATGAATATGTCTGTGTAGTTGATGCCGACACCGTGCTAGAACAAAACGCCCTTCTTAAAGTGATGGCGCATGTAGAGAGGGAACCTGACAAGGTTATAGGGATGGGGAGTTATTTTGGGTTATCCAATGACCTTAAGATAAAAGACGGAATAATTTTAGGCAGGGATTTTTCTTTTAACCCTATAATCGCTTACCAGAATCTGGAGTATATCCGTTCTTTTATAGGTAACCGTATCGGATGGAGCAAGTATAATGCAATGCCTGTAGTAGCCGGAGGTTTCAATGTGTGGCGCAGGGATATTTTATATGATTTAGGAGGTTATTCATTGGATTTTACATGTGAAGATATAGAATTTACATTCCGCGCCCATGATTATCTTGCTAAAAATAAAGGCAAGGGTTACAAAATAATCATGTTACCTTATTCTGTTGGATGGACCGAAGGCCCTAGTAACGTGCCTTCGCTTATTTTACAGCGCAGCCGGTGGCAGAGGGTTACCGATGAAACCGTGGCGCGCTATAAATATATGATACTTAATCCTCGCTACGGCTGGTTTGCTTTTTTGACTCTGCCTTATTTTCTGCTTTACGAAGTCCTTGGAGTATTCTTTGAAATAACAAGCGTAATATTTATGGTTTGCGGATTGATATTCGGAGTGCTGGATATCAAGGTATTCCTGGCGTTTATGCTGTTTATGATACTTTCACAGGTTATTATCTCTTTATTGTCCGTATTTTCATTCTTGCGGGTGCAGAGGTTATTCCCCTTACGTTACATAGCTTATCTTATATTCTTGAGCTTTATTGAGTTTTTCTGGTATAGGTGGGTCCTTTCCACGGCAAAGCTGGTTGGCACATACACTTATTTTAAGGGGGTAAAGGAACACGACCAGTATAAGAGGGCAAAGAGGATACCAGCTTCCTAACCGCTTAGATTCCTTTCAGTTATAAACCTGTAAGATAACCTATAATTTCCCTTGCCAAAATAACATAAAAATAGTATTATATAATACTAAACTTTTGGGGCCCATAGCTCAGTGGTAGAGCAGGTGACTCATAATCACTTGGTCGGAGGTCCGAACCCTTCTGGGCCCATGTTTTTGAGGGCGATTGGCTCAGTTGGTTAGAGCGCCACATTCACATTGTGGAGGCCAGGGGTCCGAATCCTCTATCGCCCACCATTTAAACAATAGAAACAGTATGATATATCAGAAAGGCTTACGGTGCCTGATTTAAAGTCGCAAATATTAGAGTTGGTCAATTTACAGAAGATTGACAGTGAGATATACGCGTTAAAAAATGAAAAAGAATCAAAGCCCGTTCAAATACAGGCGATTGATTCTGCGTTTGAGGAGAAGAAGAAACACCTGGCGGACCTGGAGCAGGAGTTATTAAATTTCCAGAAGCAGCGCAAAGATAAAGAATTAGAACTGGCTTCTAAGGATGAAGGCAGGAAAAAACTTGAGGGCCAGCTTTATCAGCTGAAAACAAATAAAGAATATCAGGCAATGCTGCAGCAGATACAGGATTCAAAGGCAGATGCGTCGGTAATAGAAGACCAGATTTTAAATTTGTTTGACCAGGCAGATAAGGTAAAAAATGATATCGGCCAGGAAAAAGTAAGGCTCCAGGGAGAAGAAAAAGCAGCGGGAGAACAAAAAAAAGTTATTCAGGACAGGATAAAAGAGATAGACGACCGCGTCGCGCAATTAGAATCACAGAGAAAACAGATTACGCCGGCGCTGGATAAAAATATACTTTCTCAATACGAAAGGATATTGGCTAACCGTGATGGGTTGGCGATAGTAGGTGTGGACGGAAATTCCTGCGGCGGGTGTAATATGTTTGTGCCTCCGCAGTCAATAAACCTGATAAAGATGTATGAGCATATAATTACCTGCGAGGTTTGTAACAGGATATTATACATTGAAAATGACGGCCCTTAAGATTTACATTGACGGTGCCTCTAAAGGGAACCCCGGCCCAAGCGGAGTAGGTGTAGTTATCTGCCGGGACGGCCAAACCATAAAGAATATAGCCAATTTTATCGGCCACGCAACCAATAATGTGGCTGAATATACAGCTTTAATTCATGCCTTGCAGGAAGGGCTTATCCTTAAGGCGGATAATATTGAGATAAATACCGATAGCCAGCTTTTATACCGGCAAATCAAGAAAATTTATAAAATAAAAAGCGCCAATATACTGGGTTTGTATAACCAGGCCCTGCATCTTATGGCGGCTTTTAAAGAAGTTTCAATAAAAAATATTCCCCGTGAAGAAAACAGGGGAGCGGATAAATTAGCGAATAAAGCGGTGAAAAAAGCGCTTTTTGATAAATAGGGCAGGAGAGAATGTGGCTGCTCCGCATCAAAGCGGAGAGGAAAGTCCGGGCTCCTTAAGGATGACGTAATGGGTAACTCCCATCCTGCGCATGTAATGTGCGCAAGAGGATTAGAGCCACAGAGACGAGTAGCGGTTAAAGCTTGTCTTTAACTGCGAGATGAAACGAGGTAATCTCTACGTGGAGCAAGGCAAAATAGGAGACGAGCGCTTATCCGGCGCGTTAATAGTCTCGGGTATGCTGCTAAAGTTGCGGCGGTAACGCCGCGATCGAGAGGAATGGCCACTTAAGATGCGGATAATCGTATCGAGACAAAACCCGGCTTATTTTCTCCCGCCCGTTTTTAAAAATAACAGGTAAAAAAACAATAGTAATTCATTAGGAGGTAGTCATGTCAGGTCATTCAAAATGGAAGACGAATAAAGGCAAAAAGGCAGTGGCGGACGCAAAAAAAGGAGCCGCTTATACAAAACTTATTAAGGAAATTACCGTTGCGGCCCGCGAAGGCGGCGGGAACCCTGATACCAATATAAGGCTGCGTACAGCTATGACCAGAGCAAAAGAAGGCAATATGCCTTCTGATAATGTCAAGATGGCAATAAAGCGCGGCACAGGAGAAATACCGGGTATAGTTTATGAAACAGTTATGTATGAAGCGTATGGACAGGCAGGCGTAGCAATCCTTGTTGAAGCGCTCACTGACAACAAAAACCGCACGACCGCGGAGTTGCGCAACATTATGTCTAAAAAAGGCGGTAATATGGCGGGTGCGGGTTCCGTAAGTTATATGTTTACCAAAAAAGGCTATATCCTCATTGAAAAGAGCCAGGCGCAGGAAGAAGACTTGATGAATATTGTTCTGGACGCGGGCGCCGAGGATTTCAAGTCGGATGATAAAAATTATGAAATTACCACTTCCCCGCAGGACCTTGAAAAGGTAAAAGCAGCAATTCAAGCCAAGGGAATAACGTGGCTTGATGCCGAGATTACCATGGTTCCTTCTACGACAATCAAGGTTACAGGCGGCGACGCAAAACAGGTGCTGGGATTGGTTGAAGCACTTGAAGAGCACGACGATGTCCAGCAGGTTTACGCTAATTTTGATATACCTGATGAAATCATGGAGCAGATGGCTTCCGAAGACTAAAAGATGAGAATTCTTGGGGTTGACCCTGCCCTGACAGTTACGGGTTACGGAGTCGTTGATTTTAAAAAAAATAAGTTATCTTTATTGGAAGCCGGGATTATTACCACCGATTCCGGGGAAACAATACCTAAGAGGCTGGATAAAATATACAGGGCGGTAACGAAATTGATATCTGATACCAAGCCCGAAGTGATGGTCCTTGAAAAATTATATTCCCATTACCGCCATCCCACTACCGCCTATGTTTTGGGCCAGGCGCGCGGCGTTATATGCCTTGCCTGTGAGAGAGAAAAAATTCCTTTATTTGAATACGCTGCGACAAGAATTAAGAAAGCAATTGTGGGTAATGGCCTGGCTTCTAAATATCAAGTGCAGAGGATGGTGGCAGGCATGCTTAGTTTAAGCAACCTGCCTAAATATACAGACGTAACCGACGCGCTGGCTTTAGCCATAGCGCATAGTTATGCGATGAGGATTAAGATATGATCGCGCGTATCTGCGGAAAAATAACCGAAAAGGGCCCGAATTTTCTTCTCATAGATATTAATGGTATTTATTACAAGGTTTTTGTCCCTGTTACGGTGATGCAGCGGTTAGATGAAAGCATGGCAGGCGACGGCAGGATAAACCTTATTACATATCATTATTTACAGGTAGAGCCGTCTAAGAGCACCCCTGTGTTAATCGGTTTTTTAAATGAAGTAGAAAAAGAATTCTTTGAATCTTTTATTACTGTTTCCGGCATCGGGCCGCGCGCGGCATTAAAAGCATTAAACAAGCCGATATCCCAGGTTGTGCGTGCCATAGACGAAGCAGATACCGATTTTTTGCAATCTTTACCCGGGATAGGGCAACAGAGGGCAAAGGAAATTGTGGCAAAACTTCAGAATAAACTGGGTAAATTCGGACTGATACAAGATGATAGAGGAAAAGAGCATAAAACGAAAACAATAGATATTGAAGAGGAGGCCCTGGCTGTGCTTATGCAGTTGGAGTATAAAAAATCCGAAGCATGTTTAATGATAAAAAAGGCATTAGAGAGGTCCGCGAATATACAAACAACCGAGGGCCTGCTTAACGAAGTCTATAAACAGAGAAAGACAAAATAGGTATGCCGGAAAATAATGTAAAGGCGGTAATTGAAGCGTTACTTTTTGCCAGTGAAAAGCCTTTAATGCTTGAACAGATAAAGGATGCCCTGGATAACTTAGCTACCGATGAAATCCGCAAGAACCTGGGAGAGTTAAAAGACGAATATGAACAAGCTAACCGGGGTATGCGCATTGTTGAGGTCGCCGGCGGCTTTCAAATGATTACTGCCCCTGTTTTTGCTTCTTTTTTAAGAAAGTTGTATAAAGGCAAACGCGCGGAAAAATTATCCACTCCCGCGTTAGAGACCCTGGCGATTATCGCCTATAAACAACCCGTAACCCGTTCAGAAATACAAGCTATACGGAATGTAAATGTTGATACTATGGTTAAAACTTTTGTGGATAAAGGGCTTGTGCGCGTCGCGGGGAGAAAGAAAGCTCCCGGCAGGCCCAGGGTTTACGGGACAACACGGCAATTCCTGGAGCACTTTGGCTTAAAATCTTTGGATGAATTGCCAAAGATAGAGGGTTTTTTGACTCCTGAAGCTATAGGAGAAAAATTAGAGGCCGCCGAGAAATCCGCCGGCGAACCGGAACCAGCCAATGCGCAGGATTCACCGATGCTTTTAGCTACAAAGGAGGAGATTAATGGACCTGGGGAGTCTGCGAAAGAGAATTGACGGGATTGATAAAAAAATAATACAGCTTTTGAATATCCGCGCCAAGACGGCGTTGGATATTTCAAGGACTAAAAGTAAGAGCGGCAAGAATGCTTATTCGCCCGACCGCGAGAGGCAGGTGTTAGAAAAGCTATCTCTTATAAATAAAGGGCCATTATCCGCAGCTGCACTTGAAGCGATATACCGTGAGATAATGTCCTGCAGCCTTTCTTTGGGTAAACCTTTAAGGATAGCGTATTTGGGGCCGCAGGCAACCTTCACGCATTTAGCTGCTTTAAAAAGGTTTGGTTCGCAGGTTGAATATATTGCCTGTAACAGCATCACTGATGTTTTTCTTGAAGTAGAGAGGGGTAACGCCGATTATGGTGTAGTGCCCATAGAGAATTCTATTGAGGGGGCAGTCAGCCATACTCTGGATATGCTCGTAGATTCGGATTTAAAGATTTGCAGCCAGACAATCCTGGATGTGGCGCACCATCTTTTGGCTAATTGCCAAAAAGAAAAAATCAAACGCGTATATTCAATATCCCAGGTTTTTGGCCAGTGCAGGATTTGGCTCCACGAGAATATGCCCGGCGTAGAAAAGATTGAAGTATCCAGCACTACCCGCGCCGCGCAAATCGCGGCAAAGGAAAAATACAGCGCCTGCATTGCTTCGTCACTGGCGGCAAAAGTTTATAAGTTGAGGGTTCTTGCTTCCGATATTGAAGACTCGCCGCATAATGCCACGCGGTTCTTAATCATCGGAAAATCCGATGTTCCGCCGACGGGCCATGACCGGACTTCAGTCATGTTTTCTATTAAAGACAAGGTAGGGGCTTTGCATGATATGCTTCTTCCTTTCAAGAAATATCATATTAACCTTACTAAAATTGAATCAAGGCCTTCCAAGAAAAAGGCCTGGGAGTATTATTTCTTTATAGATTTAGACGGGCATAAGGATAACCCCCGCGTAAAAAGAGCGCTCTCGGAATTAGAAAATAAGTGCGCATTCTTAAAAATCCTGGGTTCATACCCTTTAGGAGAATAATAAATTAGGGACGGTTCTGAAACGCGGTTAAAACTGTCCCCCATGTTAGTAAAAAGGGACACTTTTAACCGTAATTGAGAACCGTCCCTAGGAGAGAATATGGAAGAACTGGTAAGAAAAAATATATTAAATATAACTCCCTATGTAGGCGGTAAACCCATAGAGGAGATTAGGCGGCAGCTTGGCCTTAAAGAGATTATAAAGCTCGCTTCTAATGAAAATCCCCTCGGGGTCTCCCCTAAGGCAATAGAGGCGATAAAAAAGAGCCTGCCGAAGGTAAACCGCTATCCCGATGGCAACAGTTATTACCTTAAGAAGAAGCTTTCCCGTTTCTTGAACGTGAAGCCGGCAAATCTTGTTTTAGGAAACGGCTCGGATGAGCTTATTGATATTATTATAAAGACATTCGTTGAAGACGACGAGAATATAATAACCGCGGACACTACATTCCTGGAATACGAAATCGTCTCTAAGGTCAATAACCGCCGTATTGTTAGTGTGCCTTTGAGGTATTTCAAATACGATTTGGAAGCGATTAAAAAGAAAATAGATAAAAAGACCAAGTTAATTTTTATTTCAAATCCGAATAATCCCACGGGCACGTATGTCACAAAGTACGAATTTGAAGATTTTATAAAGGATTTACCCGTAAATATATTAGTGGTGCTGGATGAGGCCTATGATACTTTCATTGATGTCAGTGACGCGCCTTGCGGGTTAAATTACGTCAGGAATAAAAATGTTATAGTTATGAAAACCTTCTCTAAGGCCTATGGCCTGGCGGGTTTAAGGGTGGGGTATATCGTCGCCAATGAAGAGCTGGTTCCTTATATGGAAAAAGCAAGGCAGCCTTTTAATATCAATTCCCTTGCCCAGGCAGCCGCAGCCGCGGCCCTGGATGATAAAAAATTCTTAGCTAAAACAAGGAAAGCCATACTTGAGGGTAAAGAATATCTTTATGATGCCCTGGCTGAATCAGGGATTGCCTATGTGCCAAGCGCGGCTAATTTTATCCT
>JAQTVG010000028.1 GCA_028706895.1 Candidatus Omnitrophota bacterium | reverse complement strand
GAAATCAGCAGGATTGAAAACCTGTTGAGCAAATATAAAGAAGACAGCGAAATAGCAAAATTAAATAAGCTCGGCAAATTAAAAGCCAGCCCCGATACTTTCTATATTTTAGAAAAAACAAAAGAATTCTGTAAACTTACTGATGGGGCATTTGATATTAGTGTCGGCCCGCTTATGGACCTTTGGGGTTTTACTGATGGAAAATACCGTGTGCCTGATAAAGCGCTTGTCAGCAGGGCGCTGGAGAAAACCGGGGCAGATAAAATTATTTTAAATATTAATGATAATATGGTAAAATTTAAACTTCATGGAATGAAACTGGATTTAGGGGGAGTTGCTAAAGGTTACGCCCTTGATTGCGCGGTAAAGAAGCTGAAAGAAAACGGCATAAAAAGCTGCCTTATAAACGCTGGAGGGCAGGTGTATTGCCTGGGTGATAAATTCGGCAAGCCGTGGATAGTCGCGGCTCATTCTCCCCGCGGCAAATCTTTTTCCGGTTACCTGAAATTAAAAGATAAATCGGCGGCCACCTCCGGAGATTACGAGCAATATTTTGTCAGCAAGAATAAGCGTTATTGCCATATCATTGACCCCAGGACCGGGTATCCCGCAGATTCCGGAGTAATTTCAGTAACAGTTACTGCGCCTGACGGCTTGACTGCGGATGTATTATCCACGTCCGTATTTATTTTAGGCAAGGAGAAGGGTTTGGCATTAATAAAAGAATTTCCGGGCGCCTGCGTAGAAATAATTGAGGAGAGCAATGTTCAAGATAATCCATAAAGAGGAATTAAACAAGGATACAACCGGAATAATTATAGAAGCTGGGCAAATAGCTGATAAGGCCCGGGCCGGACAGTTTGTTGCGGTTATTGTTGATGAAAATGGAGAACGCATACCTTTGACATTGGCGGACTGGGATAAGGATAAGGGGACGATTACTTTAATATTCCAAAGGGTCGGTTTCTCTACTAAAAAACTAGGGCTCCTTAATGAAGGCGATTCTGTGCAGCATATCCTGGGGCCGTTGGGCCACCCGACACAAGTAAAGAAGATGGGCACTGTTGTTTGCGTAGGAGGGGGCGTAGGGGTTGCTGAAGTATATCCTGTTTCAAGGGCGTTTAAAGAAGCCGGTAACCGCGTTTTAGGGATAATCGGCAGCCGCACAAAAGAGTTGTTGATATTAGAAGACAAAATGAAAACGGTATGTGATGAATTATTCGTTGTTACTGATGACGGCTCTTATGGCCGCAAGGGTTTTGTCACGGATGCTTTAAAAGAATTGATGGGCGTGATTGATAAATCCAGCCACAATATATACCCTGAATTGATTTATGCCATCGGCCCTGTTGTAATGATGAAGGCAGTCGCGGAATTAACCAGGCCTTATGGTATCAAGACAATCGTCAGCGTCAATCCCATTATGGTGGACGCAACAGGCATGTGCGGCTCCTGCAGGTGCACCGTTGGAGGAAAAACTGTTTTTGGATGCGTGGATGGCCCTGATTTTGACGGCCATCAGATTGATTTCAATGAGCTTACTTTGAGGCTGCGCAATTTCTCTGAACAGGAAAAATCAATAGGCGGACAAATATAAAGATTTTGGCAGAAGGAGGGAACAATGTACGAAACTTTTTATAAAGATCCCCAGCAGGGCCTTAAAACAGGCCTTAACGTTGAAGATATCCGCCAGGCTCTCTCCACGGAGACCGGATTGTTGTGGATTGATATGTGGGATATAGATGACGGCGATATTGACCTTTTAACCGAGGTGTTTAATTTGCACTCTCTTACCATAGAAGATTTTATAATGCCTAATATCCGTTCAAAGGTTGAAAATTTCAAGGACTATCTTTTTCTTATCCTTTTTGCCATGGATTCCGCTGATAAAACTAAGGGGAAAATTAATACCTCGGAGCTTGACTGCTGTTTGGGAAATAATTTTCTGATTACTACCCACAATAACGGCATAAATGTGCTTTCCACCATAAAAGAACGGGTCAGGAGGGAATCTCCTATAATGAAGAATAGCTCTGATTTTCTTCTTTATTCAATCCTTGATTACCTGGTTGACAGCTACCTGCCTATTATCAGTGAATTTGATGCCATGGTTGATGAAATGAGCGATGAGCTCTTTAAGGACCCCTCTAACGAAACATTAAAGAAAATTTATTTACTCAAAAACGAGATTATGTATTTGCGCCGCACAGTCGGGCCGCAGGCTGATATAATGAGCCTTATCGCGCGCGGGGAATTCTCGCAGATACTTCCGTCTAATACCGTTTATTTCCGCAATTTGTATGATAACCTGGTGCGGTTGAATGATATCGTCGGGACATCCCGCGATGTGGTTACAGGCGCAATGGAGGCGTATGTTTCGGTGGTATCAAACCGGTTAAACGAAGTTATGAAGACCCTTACAATTATAACGACTACCATGATGCCCCTTACTCTTATCGCGAGTATTTACGGGATGAACTTTAAGTATATGCCTGAGCTTTCTCACAAGTTCGGTTATCCTATGGTCATTTCGTTCATGCTTATAATAATGGTATTTATGGTTATTTTCTTTAAACGTAAAAGGTGGATATAGGAGAACAAGTATGCGTATTTCTGTGCGCCGGCAATTGCCGCTTGAAAGAATAAAGAATTTTTTTGAAGTATCCCTGGGCTTATCTAAAGAAGAGGCAGAGAAGGAAGCCGCGCGCTGCCTGCAGTGTAAAAATCCGCCTTGTGTAAAAGGATGCCCTGTTGGGATAGATATTCCCTCGTTTATTAAATTGATAAAAGAAAATAAACCAAAAGAGGCGCTGGCGAAGATAAAAGAAAAAAATAACCTGCCTGCAATATGCGGAAGAGTCTGCCCGCAGGAAGACCAGTGCGAGGCGATGTGCGTCCTTAATAAAAAGAAGATTCCTATAAATATTGGGGCGCTTGAAAGATATGCCGCAGATTACGGACAAGCCCAGCGGCATGAACCGGTTCTTGGCAAAGAAAAAGCAGGAGTTAAAATTGCGATAGTGGGGAGCGGGCCGGCCGGGCTGACATGCGCCGCGGATTTAGCAAAGATGGGTTACGAGGTTACCTTATTTGAGTCTTTGCATTTGGCGGGTGGCGTGCTTATGTATGGCATACCGGAATTCAGGCTTCCAAAGAAGATTGTGCAAGGTGAAGTTGATTATATAAAAACTCTTGGCGTTAAAGTTGCGGCTGATACTTTAATCGGCAATACTTACAGTATTGATGATTTATTTAAAAGCGGGTTCAAAGCGGCCTTTGTCGCCACAGGCGCCGGACTGCCGCAGTTCTTGGGAATACCCGGAGAAAATTTAGGGAGGGTTTATTCTGCCAATGAGTTTCTAACGCGCGTCAACCTTATGAAGGCATACAAATTCCCTGAGTATGTAACCCCTATTAATATAGGTAAAAAAATAGCGGTTATCGGAGGAGGGAACGTGGCATTTGATTGCGCCAGGGTATCCTTAAGATTAGGAAGGCAAGTTGTTTTAGTATATCGACGCACAGAGAATGAAATGCCCGCCCGAAAAGAAGAGATTGAAAATGCCAAAGAGGAAGGAGTGCCTTTTAAAACCCTGACTCAGCCGGTCAAGATATTGGATGACGGCAAGGGTTTTGTTAAAGGATTAGAATGTATTGCTATGGAATTAGGCGAGCCGGATGCTTCAGGCAGAAGAAGGCCCGTGCCTGTAAAGGATTCCAATTTTGTTTTAGATGTTGATACAGTAATTGTAGCTATCGGGCAGAATTCAAATCCATTGTTGCCTAAAGTTACCCCGGAGATTAAGACTAATGAGGACGGCACAATACCTGTAGATGAAAATTTTATGACTTCCATGACGGGTGTTTTCGCGGGAGGAGATATAATCACAGGCGCGGATACGGTAATCTCAGCTATGGGGGCAGGCAAGAAAGCCGCCTTAGCCATAGATAAATATATTAGGGACGGTTCTTAATTGCGGTTAAAAGTGTCCCCTAATTTGAGGAGTAAGAAATGGAAGATAAGATGACCGTAAAAGAAATATTATCTTTAAAAGGTAAACGTAAGATGACTATGCTTACTGCGTATGACTACCCGCTTGCATATCTGGTTGATAAAGCGGGGATTGATATGATTCTTGTGGGAGATTCTCTTGCTAATGTAGTATTGGGGCTTGATTCAACTACAAAAGTAGGGATGGCGGAAATGATACACCACGCCAAGGCAGTAACGCGGGCAGTAAAACACGCCTTAGTAGTTGGCGATATGCCCTATGAATCATATCAGGTGAACCCCGCGGAGTCAGTCAATAACGCCAGGCGTTTTATTGAAGAAGCGAAATGCGAAGCGGTAAAATTAGAATGGTTTGACCGTTGTTTAGAGGTAACCGCGGAAATCATAAAGGCGGGAATACCGGTAATCGGGCATATTGGATTAACTCCGCAGACAGCAGATAAAATAGGCGGATTTAAAGTCCAGGGCAAAGATGCCGAGCAGGCCAGGCGTTTAATTGAGCAGGCCGTGGCGCTGGAAAAACTGGGATGTTTTGCGCTTTTACTTGAATGTGTGCCGGATAAAATCGCAGAGATGATAACTAAAAAAATCAAAATCCCTACTATTGGTATAGGTGCCGGGCCATATTGCGATGCTCAAGTTTTGGTTATCCATGACCTGCTTGGGCTCTATGAGCGCTTTACTCCTAAGTTTGTCAAAAAATACATCAATTTGTCCGCATTAATCCTGGCTGCCCTGGAAGAATATAAAAAAGAGGTAACAGAAGAAAAATTCCCCTCCAAAGAGCACTGCTTCTCTATAAAAGAAGAAGAACTTAAAAAATTAGGCTAGAAATGAAGAAGAAGGCTGTTAAGTATCTTTATATTACTGTTGTTTTATTTTTCCTTGTTTTGTTTGTGGCAAAGTTCGGCAAGCAGGCAATTTTAAAGGCGTATATTGAAGCAGGTATCGGCAATTGCGTTAAAATACCGATACTATGCATTGTGCCGGAAGAAGAAGCAATCATCTCAGAAACTGATAAAGATTACATTTCAGGACTATTACCCTATTCTTTTCCTGCGAGGCAATTGCCATATGTCTTGCCGAAAATGAAAGTCTCTGTCCCTAAGGGGTTCACTATTATCAGGGGCGCTGTAACCAAGGTGTATTATAAAAAAAGGAAGTATAACTCCGAAACTCCTACGGTATATTTATTGTATCAAAAACCGGAATTTTTTATAAACCTTTTTCCCCAGCTAAAAAAACTGGGCATTAAGAATAACTACGATTTTGTAAGCCGCACCATGAACGCGCGCTTTACAAGCATTGACGGTATCACTGATACTTTCTTTGTGATTATGAAGAGCATTTTTACCCCGGACATAGGAGACCAGAGAAATGTAAAAATCGCCAGGTTCCACGCCGCGGATAAAAAGGGCTTTATAACCTATAACCTCGGCATTACAGAAAACTATTTTGACTGTGATGTAATCGGGGATAACGACGCTTTTTATAAACTTTACATAAAAGATATGGATCAGAAGCTGGATTTAGGCAAGGTTGTGGCTATTGTATCAACGCTTAAGGTATCAGGCGCGCCGGCGCCGGTTTCCGGCGAATCAAAGTGAACTGTATTAATCTATGTATAGCTAACACTTTCGCTGTGGGATTTGCTCGCGTGCTAAAAATCTTTGCCGTCTGCTGCGGTTTACTCCTCGTTCATTGCAGGAATTCCGACACGCGTATAATAAAGGTCAGTTCCTGCACTCACTCGTCGTAAATCCTTGCAGACTTTTGCCAAAGATTTTTTGATGCACGCTCTCAAACCTCACAGCAAAAGTATACTGATAGATACATAGATGATATTTTTTAGCAGGTGGCTTGGTTTGATTTGAGTGAGCATCTAGAAAATTCGAGCGGGCAAGGTTGCCCTGCTAACGCATGTCGGGCAGAGCGAGAATTTTCCTGAAGCGCAGCGAGCCACGCTGGGGCGAGCAAACGGTGCTCACGAAAATAAACCAAGACAGTACCTGCTAAAAGAGTTGTCTTCAGCTATGAGGTCCACGCGAATCAAAGTGAATTCCCTTGACTTTTTGGCCAATTTACGCTACAAATAAAAGATTATGAATACAAACGATAATATTATGGAAAAAATTGTTTCCCTCTGCAAGCGCAGGGGCTTTATATTCCAGTCATCAGATATCTACGGCGGATTAAGCAACACCTGGGATTACGGCCCTTTTGGCGTAGAACTGAAGAACAACGTTAAAGCAGCGTGGTGGAAGGTAAATGTGCACGAGAGGAACGATATTTTTGGCATGGACGCGGCAATACTTATGCACCCCAAGGTCTGGGAGGCCTCCGGTCATCTAAAAAGCTTTAACGATCCTTTCGTAAAATGCCCTGCTTGTTTGCAATTCTTCAAGTTTGATAAAATCTGGGACGAAATCTGGAATAGCCCATGGTTTATTTCGCTTAGAGATACTATGGCTGGCGACAAGGATAGTTCCTATATGTTGCGTTGGGCAAAAAATGAGGGAAAAAAATTAGCCCCTAATTTAAGCCTTGTTAAGCAACCAGAGGTGACCATTTCTTGGATTGCGGACTTACATCAGAAATTTGGCGGGGTGGAGTTTGATTTTAAGACCTATGTTGGCAGGATAGCCTGTGCAGCTGATGGCACGGCCAAGACGCCTTGCCCAAATTGCGGCAACCCCTTACCTGAACAATCCATGGCAGCAAATTTAATGCTGGAAACATTGTTTGGTCCTGTAAAAGAAACTGCTCAAAAAGTTTATCTTCGCCCGGAGACAGCGCAGGGTATGTTTGTAAATTTCCTGAACATACTTGATTCAAAGCACCCTAAGCTTCCTTTTGGCCTGGCGCAAATAGGCAAGGCCTTCCGCAATGAAATCACCCCCGGGAATTTCACTTTCAGGACCCGTGAATTTGAACAGATGGAGATTGAATATTTTGTCAAGCCGGTTGATGCGGATAAAAAATTAGAGGAATGGATAGATTACCGTTTCGCCTGGTATTTGAATCTGGGGATGAAAAAAGAAAGTTTGAGAAAGCGGCCTCATGGCAAAGAAGAACTGGCGCATTATGCCAAGGCCTGCACAGATATAGAGTATAATTTCCCTTTTGGCTGGTCAGAGCTTGAAGGCATAGCCAACAGGACCGACTTTGATTTAAAACAGCACGCCGGAGCAAGCGGCAAAGATTTTCAGTATTTTGAAGAATCTACGAAAGAAAAGTTTTATCCTTACATAATTGAACCCTCAGGCGGGGTAGACAGAACCGTACTGGCATTTTTGACTGATGCCTATCACGAAGAAAAAGTCAAAGACGATACCCGCGCTGTCTTAAAACTCCATAAGGCACTCGCTCCTGTAAAGGTGGCGGTGCTACCGCTTTTAAAGAACAGGCCGGAACTGGTAGAATTGGCAAAAAAAATAGCGCAGGATTTAAAGAAGTGTTTTGTTACGGTATATGATGACACTGCTTCTATCGGCAAGCTTTACCGCAGGCAGGATGAAGTAGGCACGCTTTACTGCGTTACCATAGACGTGCAGTCATTAGAAGACAAACAGGCAACAGTGCGCGACCGCGATACAATGCTGCAGGAACGCATCAGCATAGATAAATTAAAAGATTATTTATTTAACAAGCTTTACTAAACGAAAAAAGGAGGGTTTTAAAAAGCAATGGCAAAAAAATATGTTTACTTCTTTGGGGGACAGAAAGCAGACGGCAATGAAAGCATGAAAAACCTGCTCGGTGGCAAAGGCGCCAATTTAGCAGAGATGGCCGGAAACAAGGATTTACGGCTTCCTGTGCCGCCCGGATTTACAGTTACCACCGAGGTTTGCACATATTATTACCAGCACAAAAAAACTTATCCAGCCGGTTTAAAAGAAGAAGTGCAGAAGGCCCTGGAAAGAGTTGAAAAATTAATGGACAGGAAATTCGGCGATACAGAAAACCCGTTATTGGTTTCTGTGCGTTCCGGCGCCCGCAAATCAATGCCCGGAATGATGGAGACCGTATTAAACGTCGGCTTGACTGAAAAGACTATACCCGGCTTAATAAAGCAGAGCGGCGGTAACGGCCGTTTCGTCTATGATGCCTACCGCAGGCTTATAATGATGTATTCTGATGTCGTTATGGAGAAGGCAGCAGGTATTGAGCCCAAAGAAGATGAGGGTATCCGCAAGCAACTGGAAAGAATTATGGCCCAGATGAAAAAGGAGAGAGGCGCTGCTTTAGATACCGATTTGACCGTTGATGATTTGAAAAAGCTCTGTTTTCTATTTAAAGCAAAAATCAAGGAAGTTTTGAAAAAAGAATTCCCCGACGAGCCAAAAGAGCAGCTGTGGGGAGGAATAGGCGCGGTATTTTCTTCGTGGAACGGCAAACGCGCCATAAGCTACCGCCGCATAGAGAATATCCCCGATGAGTGGGGGACAGCCGTGAACGTGCAGACTATGGTTTTCGGGAATATGGGCGGCGATTCGGCTACGGGAGTGGCTTTTACGCGCAATCCCGGAAACGGCGAGAATAAATTCTACGGGGAGTACCTGATCAATGCGCAGGGCGAGGATGTGGTTGCCGGGATACGCACGCCAGCCCCTATAAATGAATATTCAAAATCAGAGCATAATAAGGGCCTGGTCGCCCTGGATAAATCGATGCCGGCCATTTACAAAGAATTATTCAGCATCCAGAACCGGCTCGAAAAGCATTACCGCGATATGCAGGATATTGAGTTTACCATAGAAAAAGGAAGGCTCTTTATGCTGCA